>CAZALJ010000171.1:0-5148 GCA_964485715.1 uncultured archaeon | reverse complement strand
GGAGAGATAATTGCAACATCATGCATCAATGTCGGAGGGCGTCTTTTTGTATTCAATGACAAGGATGAGATAGTACATTTAGAACCAGCTGGAAAAATTACATTAGAACATTGTCAACTAGACCTAGAACAGGGAGATATTACCACAGCACACCAAAAGGATCAAATTGCCCGTATATTTGCTTCAGCTATACTAGAGGTCATTAGCATCCGAGATTTGTCACCATTTACTAAAAAACTTATGATGACAGCCCCATTACCTTTGGAAAGTTTTAATGGAAATCCATTCTGGAGTTTTTCTGGCGGAGTAGCGGAATTTATTTATCAGAAGAATGATCAGAATTATAATGATCTAGGACAACAATTAGGCTATCATATTAGATCACTAATTGAGAAATATAAACACAATTGGATAGAAGTCCCTGAGAAAATCCGTGCAACTGTTATTGGCGCAAGTGAATACACACTGGAGGTAAGCGGATCCACAACCTTTATGTCTATTGAAACTAGTGAACAAATATTCCCGATCAGAAATTTACCAATTGTATTACCTAAAATTCAACGAGAATTACTATCAGAAGAGTATGTTGCCGCTCAAATAGCAGCTGCTCTTAAAAGGCTTGACATCTCCGAGGGAAATGAACCTATCGCATTAGCATTCCACGATCCTGTGAGAACGGTGTATGAAAAGCTAAAAATATTCTCACAGGGAGTGGTTAAAGCCCTTCATCAGACAGTTATGAGAAATCAACCCATTATTATGATATTCGATACTGATATTGGGAACTCAGTAGGTAATGTTCTTTTTCGAGAAACAAAAGTTAAAAATAATATTCTTTCTATTGACGAGATTTCTTTAAAAGAAGGAGATTTTATTGATATTGGTCAACCTATTGTTGATAATCGGGTTTTTCCAGTTGTAGTAAAATCTCTAGTTTTTGGGTGAATTATAATGAAAGTACTAGGCTTGATTTCAGATACCCATATTCCCTCTCGAAAAAAAAACCTTCCAGATTCGGTAATAAAGTCATTTAAAGAGAGAGATGTTGATATGATTTTACATGCAGGGGATTTTGAAGAACTATCAGTTGCCTCTGCGCTTGAAGAAATAGCTCCTCTTATAGCAGTCCAAGGGAACATGTGTCATAGCTCAGTGAAAAAACGATTTCCAAAAAGGAAAATTATACAAGTAGAAGAATTGTTAATTGGTGTGACACATGGGAGTGGAAGTCCATCGGGGTATTTCAAACGCGTTTTAAATGAGTTCAATAATGATTCAAAGCCTGATATCATTGTAAGTGGGCATACGCATAACCCTGTTGCTAAAGTTGAAAATAACATCTTACTAATTAATCCAGGTTCTCCCACGGATAGATATTTTGCCTCCCGTAATACAATAGCAGTCCTAGAGATAAACGGAAGGAAGTATAAGTATCATTTTACTGAAATAAAATGAAGTAGATAGATCTAGTTTTTTCTTGTTTTCATTAGTTCTTTTGCAAGTAAGGCAGCATCTAAAATTGGTTTATAACCTGTACAACGACACAAATGTCCCTGTAGCGCTGATTTGATCTCCTGTTCTGAAACAACAGGATTTTTCTCATAAAGAGAATAAAGCTCCATAATGTACCCTGGAGTACAAAAACCACACTGAACCGCAGTGGTTTCAATGAAGGCTTTTTGAATAGGATGTAACCTATCACTAGGTGACCTAGGAGAAATTCCTTCAATTGTTATGATATTTGCTTCTTCGAGCTTTCTGGGCTTTATAAGACAAGATTTAACAGCTTCATTATTCAGAACAACGGTACATGCTCCGCAATGACCCTGACTACAACCATTCTTTGTTCCAGTTAATCCAAGATGCTCACGAAGAATAAACAACAGTGAATCCTTGGGATCAACGTCTAATGTGTATCTACGACCATTAACTAAGAATGAAACTTCCATTATCCGCCACTCCTTTCTCTTAAAGCTTCCAGTACCCTCTCAGGGGTCGCAGGTAGTTTATTCAATGAGATTCCAGTAGCATGTTGAAAAGCATTAAGGATAGCTGGGGGAACGCCAATGATGGGATGTTCTGCCATAGGTCTAGCTCCATAAGGACCATTAGGTTGTGGATTTTCAACAAAAATGAATGTCTGTTTGTCGGGAAGATCGGATAATGTAGGAATTTGATATCGTTTCAAATTTGTTGTTTTCATGATTCCCTTTTCATCAAATAGGATTCGCTCTTTCAAAGCGGCTCCTATCCCCATCATTACACCCCCAGTGATTTGACCACGAGTTGTTTCAGGATTAATTACTTTACCGATATCAAGAGCAGTGACAAAATGTAGGATTTTGATAGTTCCTGTCTTCTTATTAATTTTGATGTCACAACCTTGACTACCGAATGTCCATTCATACGCTTGGTACTGACCAGTCTCGAGATCAGGAAGCGTAACATTTCGAACAACTGAGGATCCCACGCTTAAGATTGGATCACCAACAGCATGTCCATCTTCATATTGATATCCTTTCACTAATTCCGTTAGTGGAATGCTTACATTTCCTCTCGAAACCGTGTTACCATCATAGGTTAATTCAGTAGTATCACAATTTAACACAAGGGCAGCATTTTGTTTAAACTGATTGATTGCTTTTTCACAGGCAGACACTATGGCATTTCCAACACGCATGGTCGTCATACTTGCGACTGTTTGCCATTCATATGGCGTAAGTTGAGAATTAATTTCATAATTGATTCTAACATCATCAATAGGTACTTTTAGAGTCTCTGCTGCGATTTGAGCCAATACAGTCAAACACCCTTGTCCTAGTTCCACACCACCAATTGAAATATTGATTGACAAGTCTTCATTTATTTTCAAGAACACGCATGAAGCAGCATTTGCAGCCATTACTGGCGATTTAACTAAAGCTGCAACCCCACGACCGTACAAAAATGTTTCATCTTCCTTTAGCAAAGGAGTTTCATCAAGAGCTGCAATCATCTTATCAAAACACTCGTTAACATCGCCATTATGTTCTGTAATTACCTGGCCTAAAGAATTGGTATCCCCAGGTTGGAGGAAATTCCTCTTCCTAAGTTTTCGCGAATCAATTCCCAGTTCAGTTGCTAATTTCTCTAGGAGCCTTTCGATCATAAATTGCCCCTCGGGATGACCATAACCCCGCATAGCTCCTACTGAGGGTGTATTTGTATAAACTCCAAATGATTGAATATTGCAATTAGGGAAATAATATGGCCCAACGCAATTATGACCTGCTGCTAATACAATATTGCAGCTTGTATCGGCGTACGCTCCATCTGAGAAATATAAATTAGCTTCAATCCCGACAAGGCGTCCATCTCGCTTTGCCCCGATTTTCATCTTCCCTTTCATGCCACGACCAAGAACAGTCCCAATAAACACTTCTTTTCGCGTGAGACGAAATTTAACATGACAGCCAGGAATCAAACGAGCACATACAGCCAATAAAGGTTCAATTGTATAATCGGATTTCCCTCCAAATCCCCCTCCTAAATAAGGGATATTTACATGAATCTTGTTCATTGGTAGGTTAAACATATCAGATAATACTTCTCGTAGTATAAAAGGAGCTTGGGAGCTACTCCATATGTGTAGTTCACCTGTTTGATCCCAATAGGCTACTGCTCCATGGGGTTCAATTGTAGCATGATTCATTAGTGGATATTCAAATTCATCCTCAATAATCACATCAGCTTCTTGAAATACTGTTTGATAGTTCCCTTTCTTAAGATGATATTTGAAAAAAATATTTGATCCGGGAACTGGTGGAAATGTTGGTAGGTGTTCATAATCTCCATTTTGCTCGTGAATAAGTGGAGCATCGGGAGAAATTGCCTCAATCGCATCCAATACGAAAGGCAAATCTTCAAATTCCACTTTTATTTTTTTTACTGCTTCTAACGCCTTCTTCTCACTATCAGCTATGACTGCTGCTACCACTTCGCCTGCATGTCTAATCTTTTCGAAGACCATAGGAGGTTGATCGAAAATACAGGTTCCATACAATAGATTATTGTCAATTCCCTCCGTATTTCTGGTGATGACCTTATGCACGCCTTCCAATGACTCAGCTTCAGTTATATCGATCGATTTAATCCGAGCATGGGGAACTCCAGCACGGAAAACCTTCAGATAAAGTGTTCGAGGAAATCGTAAATCATCAATATAAAGAGCAGTACCAGTGACTTTTTCTATGGCATCTACTCGCGGAACAGACTTTCCGACTACTTGGTAAGTCATCAGATCAACCTCTTGTAATATCAGTCCCTCAAATTTTATTTTTAAGAATTATGAATATTCCTTTGTATTCTCTAAAAATTATCTTAGATTTCTTTCTACAATGGTTCATAGTTAGAGTGGAATATTAAGAGAAAGAAAAATACAACAGGTCTCGCGACTTGATCCCAGGTACGCCCTTAAAAGATATTTCCACATGTTTCACAAAAGACAGAGGTTGGTTTATTCGGATTGCCGCATTTTGGGCAATATTTGATGGAAGATTGTGGATCATATTTATCGGAAATGGTCAGTGTGGTTGGTTTAGAGGGTGTAACGGGGGAATAAACTGAGCTTTCTGAAATCTTAGTTGAAAAATAATATCCTATAATTAATGCTATCCAGCCTATGATGAAACTACCGAGTAGAATGATATTGATATTTGGTTGTTCACCCCAATCTTCAAACAACCATAGTATTAAAAACAGACTATATTCTACAACTGTGGCTACCAATCCAGCAACTAGTCCAATCTTTGCTAATGGGGTTTCAATTGGCTGCGCATTTCCTAGTTTCATTAAAGGAGGTATTACTACAAGAACAGCGCCAAGAAAACCAAGTCCAAGAAACACTAGTCCCCAAAGAGGAAGGATCGTCCATATGATCTCAAGATTTGACTCAATACCAAGGCTTTCAAGGCTTTCAAAATCATCATAACCTATTCCAACAGAAATGAATAAAACAGTAACAGTCATTTTATCCCAATAGAAGTCAAAAGTCCCTATAAACAACCCTTCGGTGACGTTCCATGATAAGAAACCACCAAGAACTTTTAGGAATGATACAATCACAGTTAAAAAAAAGAATACTCCAGCTCCAATTATTCCGATGACAGC
>CAZALJ010000170.1:0-5149 GCA_964485715.1 uncultured archaeon | reverse complement strand
AAGCGAACATGACATTCTAACTTAATTGCAGGGTGTCAAAGCCCTATCACCCTTTTTTTTTACTATCTCTTGAAGTAGTAATAATAAGTGTTTTTTATGGTCATGTAGTGTATACTAGAAAACACTACTAGAGTCATAAACCAACCATCCAAACCATAAGGAGATATCCGTGAGAACCAAAGAAGAGATAAGAAGAGAAATCTGGGAACAAATGGAGAGAACAAACGTAGGAGCTTTTCCTTTTCCCTTAAAAGGACGAATCCCTAACTTCAAAGGAGCCAATGAAGCAGCAAAGCAACTATTCGCAACTAATCAATGGAAGAAAGCCACGGTGATTAAATCAAATCCCGATTCAGCCCAGAAGTGGGTAAGGAAAAGAGCATTAGAAGAAGGAAAAACAGTTTATATGGCTGTACCCAGACTCCGTGAGAACAAATGTTTCATTAAAATCCAGGTAGAGGAAAAGAATGCTGCAAAGGCAGCAACAATAAGAGGAGCTTTTCATTATGGGGAACAAGTTCACCCGAGAGATATGACACAAATTGACCTAGTAGTAGCAGGATCAGTTGCAGTTAATAACCAAGGTCAAAGAATAGGAAAAGGAGGAGGGTATTCGGATTTAGAATTAGCGTTAGGATATGAATTCAATGTGATAAAAGACAGCCCAATAACAACTTCTGTTCATGAGGTTCAAGTGTTATCCGAAGAATTTCCCCAAACAAAACATGATATTAGTCTAGATTATATTTTTACACCGAGAAAGGTGATAAAATGTGAGAAGAAAAGGAAAGAACCCAAAAGAATTTATTGGGAAGAATTAACAAGAGAACAAATGGAACGAATACCGATATTGAAGGAATTAAAGGAAATACGATGAGTGGAAAGTAGAAAAAGAGTTTAGGAACCAGAGAGTCACCTCATTCACCACTTGAGACTCACCTCAAGCCCACCGAACGCTTGTGTCGCTGGGTTATTGACGTATCAGTTATTTTTTCTTTTCATGTTGTGTTTTCGGAGCCCCACAGTGAGGGCATTTTGGTAGTCTACATCTAGGATTCTCGTATTCTTTCCCACATTCTTTACATAGCCAAACAGTCATTTTCTAACTCTCCATTAACATAATGAAATCGTTATGAATTTCATAGTATGAATTTACAACTCATTATATCTTAATCTTCAAATGACATTCCTCCCCCTTTTCGGTTTCCTCAAGTATCGTGTACTTTTCTTGCTCGTTGAACCTGTTGAACATGTCCTTAAGATCTGGAGTAATAATCACCTCCAAAATCTCACCGGGCTTCATCTCTTTAACCGCAGCTTTAATAGGGCTTGCTAAAGTGTTTTGACAGCATGCTTGCCTAACATCTACCACTTTGCTCGCTATAGGATTTGACACGGAGATTTGTTCCATCAATCCCATGGCACCATCGAGAGGTAAACATGCTGAACTGATCTTACAATTTCCAGCAGTCTTCTGACAGCAGCAATCTTCAGCAACGTATATCTTCTCACCTGTATCTGAGAGGTGCTCTATTGTGGTAAGAATTTCCTGTTTTTGGGCCTCAGAGAGACTGGAATTTTCTAAATCGTTCTTTAATTTTTTCAATCCCTTACTTACCTTTATTTTGGCACCCTCCAAGCCAATACAATCCCTACAAATATCCTCAGAGAGGGTTTGTAGGATCGGAATAACGACATTATAGCCTCTTAGCTGGTTTTCAAAATACGACATTCCATCACCTCGTAGGCTCTGTGATTAGTTTGAGCATATCTAATGCGCCTGTGGCAAAACAGTCTTTTCCGAGCTTACAATTCCCAACAGTCTTTTGGCACGGCCCTGGATCTGTTGGCAATTCTTCGGTCTGCCTCAAGAAATCCTCGATTCTTGAGCGGATTTCTTTATTCTTCTCTAAAGGTATAGATGATCTATCTAAATCTTCTTGAAGCTTTTTCAGCTTCTTAATTGATTTATTAACAGAGACTGGTAAGTTAAGCCCATTATTGCACATATCATTTTTCAATGTTCTAAAGGCAGTAAAAACAATATTGTATCCTCTTAGCTGATTCTTAAAGTATATAGTTTCAATTTTTTCCTCTTCGGGTAGTTCTTCTTTAGGAGGTGGAGCAACCTCTAAACCTACTTCTTTTCCCTCCATAAGAATTCTAGCGATCCCTGAAAGTTCCTCTGAAATTTTTACAAGCTGTTTGCCTATTGCAACGAGCTTTTCCTCAACCATTTTTTCCTTTACAATAGGTTTCATCGGCTTTTCCGTTCTCTCTTCGACTTTCATATCTTCCAGTTTTTCAACAATCTCATCCACTTCCCACTCTTCAATCTGCTCTGGATGGTTAACTCTTATGGCAAGTCTAAAGGGTTTTACCTTCTCGGAATATGTTCCTAGATCAAAAAGGGTGTAATCCAGAAACTTGGTTGGGTTCTCTTGATAGCACGACCATACCGCCTTTGCTATTGTCTCCTGTTCTGTCTCTCCTTGCATTCCAGCATTTTAAAACCACCAAACTTTTGAGTAAATCAAAGGCTGGATTTGGTCTTACTAAAAGCTCAGGGTGGATGATTTTCCACGTGTTTAAGCATTTGATAATCGGAGCTCATTTGTCTTTATAGACAATTATAGAAAAAATTACTTCGGAAGTTTGGGGCTACAAAAAGGTTATAATATAATTACCCTATTTTTCTCTTCTAGCAGTAAATGAAAGGAGGAATGAAATAATGAAAGATTTAACAGTTATTTTGGAAAATCGCCCTGGGACACTAGCGGATATGGGTGAGGCGTTGGGTAAGGCTGGTATCAACATGGAAGGGGAATGTGGATTTCCCTGTGAAGGGGAAGGTCTCATTCACATCTTAATAGAAGACACAGCCGCGGCTCGCAAAGCCCTGGAAGAGGTTGGTTTGGAAGTGCGTGCTGAGCGCGACGTTCTCGTTCTGGATATTGAGCCAATTGTGGGGAAACCAGGCACAGGTGGGGAAATGTTTCGTAAAATAGCTGATGCTGGTGTTAATATTGACCTAATCTATTTAGCGGAGAATAATAGAATGGTTCTCGGAGTTGATGATTTAGACAAGGCTCGCGCCGCTTTGGAATGATCTATTATTTATCTTTTTCGTTAATAAAGAAAACCTGAACTGACTCTATTAATTATGATATTATAGATGAAGGAAAGAACGCTATCTGGATACGTTAATTAAAAAAAAGGACAACTCTATATAAAAAATCATATATCCTGAACGTTAAGATTAACCACTTTATAATACACTTTCGGGCGGCCTCTTTGTATACACTCTTTAGAAAACTTAGCAACGTAACCTTTCAGAATTAAGCGTAATAAACTATCATACAGAGTTGAACGTGCTATTCCTGTGAGTGACACTAATTTCGCTCTGGTTAATGGACCTTCCTTTCTTAGAATCTCCAAAAGGTTACGATCTAACTTATGAGTTATAGCTGGTTTGCCTCTTCCTATTGTAGGCTTCAATTCTGGAAGGGGTTGTTCCCTCTTTTCGGTGATATTCATAATTTGGTTTTTGGACATAAAATCCAAGCTATCAGTTATTTCCATCCTATTTCAATTATAATTGACGGATAAATCTTTCCTACAATATAAGAACCATTCCAACGGTATTGGGAGCAAAACGAACGATCATTCTTGTGACTCTAGGTTACTCTACAATTTGGGCTTTTGCCTGGCTCTTCGTCTTTTTAAAAACGTTTGATGAAATTTATGCGACAATTTTACTGATTACAGCACTACTCGGTGTTTATATGGTCTACCTATTAATAAAAAACCCTTTATCCATAGAACGAACAAGAAGAATTGCTACAGGTTTAATTGGATTAGTGATACTAGGTCTAATGCGACTATTTACAATCTAATTTTATTAACTTATTTTCGATGAAATTCTTCGGCTACCATCACAGCTTTACTAGAATCCGTAACGACTCTCTTCTGAGCCCAGAAGGAGTCTATGAAATGAATAAGAACAGACAGAGCAAAAAAAAGCCACACAAACGGGTCAATGAAAGTATCCTCTAATAAATCAACGAATATCTTAGCGGGCAAAAGGATCAAGGAATAACTTACTGATATAAATAAGAACGACATATCGTCAATGTAAAACCAATTTCTAATCCAATAAACTCCAGCAAATTCGATATAAGAACCAATAAAACATGCGACAAAAACTAAGCTTAAGTTATTAGAAACCAAGAAAACCAAAAACGTAAAAATTACTCGTGCGAAAAGAAAATATTGATTTCTACGCGTCTCACCATATTTCCATTCCAACGCGATCATAGGGATAAGAAAAAGAATTCCTGGTAAAAAGAAGGTGTTAATCGAGGCTGGAACGACCTTGCTGATATTATAGGTGAAAATACACACCATGCCCCAAGCGAAACCCACATAGTAACTGAATCCAAAATCAGGATCCCATGGGTGATGTTTCCATTTTTTTGACTTAACTCCCCAATAATCAGTGATATACCCTAAAATCAAGCCAAAAAAGAAGAACAACCACTCATCCCACCCTGGTTCCGCTATCACACCATAAAAGATCATGTAGGAGATTCCTAATCCTAAGCAAATCCAATCGTTCTGTGTTTTGTTATTAAGCCATAAGACAAACGGAACGCCAACAATAAAGAATATAAAGTTAAACAATGGAATAAAAGGGATTAGTTGTTCGAATAAAACCATAATGTAATCACTTCAATAAATGATCCCTAACCTTTGTCGTTATTACACCAATCCTCATCATTAGCTAGAATCCAGGAAATTCAACTTCAAACGCGTCGATTTCTTTCAAGAGCGAATAAATCTTTTGAATTGATTGATCAACATATTCCTCCTTTTTAGCGCCAGTACAGACCAGCTTTCCCGATTGAAAAAGCAAGAGAACGACCTTTGGTTCCTGCATACGATAGATTAACCCAGGAAATTGCTCGGGTTCGTACATAGTATGCTCCAATAAGAGCGCAGCTAGTTCTAAGTTGATACGTTTACCAAGAGTTCCAGAAGCAACAATATTTTGGACAGTAATCGTAACTTCGTGCGCAATATTATGGCCCACCTCTCGTAGGAGTTCTGAAATTACTTCGACTGCTTCTCGAATCATTTCAGCTGACTT
>CAZALJ010000169.1:0-5177 GCA_964485715.1 uncultured archaeon | reverse complement strand
CTATAGTCAATTTAAAAGGCCATTTAGACTTTTATAAGAAACAGCTTAAGGAAGGTATTAGTGCAGAAGAAAAACAGGTCTTAGAGACAAAAATACTTGAAGTTTTTAGCCGAAACGTAGATCAGATGGTATCATTGACGGAGGATCTTAACGATATTGCTTTAATACGACAAAATAAATTAAAGTGTACGCTCCGTGGTGAAAATTTTAATCCAATTCTTCAAAAGATAATCGAGGATCTTGAGTTTTTATTACGAAAAAATCGGGTTGATCTTATTGTAGAATATCCCACGACACCTTACATTGTTAATCTTGATAGAAATCGCATTTCACAAGCATTAAGAAATGTTTTAGAAAATGCAATAAGGTTTACTGGTCATGGAGTTGTTGAGATTAGTACTTCTACTGAAAAAGACGACCAAAACCTGAAGCTCAATGTTAAAGATAATGGAGTGGGAATTGATTCAGCAAATATTAAAGATGTAGGGAAACCTTTTATAACATTTCACCCCTCGGCAAGTCGTTTGGGTTTAGGTCTATATCTTACGAAAGAGATCATTGAAGGCCACAATGGGACATTTGAAATTACCTCCTCGGGTTTTAATCGAGGAACAACCGTTACAATAACATTACCTCTCCTTGTTTCCCCTGATGATGATACAATATATACGAGCGATGGCTCGCTGAATGAAATAATAAAAATTGCTATAACCTCTGAAAATATTTTAAAACGAATGGATGCTGTACACCAATTGGGAAATGGGAGTTATAATGGGTTGGAACTTGAAAAAGTAATTTCTGCATTAGAAAAGGTTATTTTATATGACAAAGATCGAACTATTAGAAATCTTGCAGGACAATTCTACTCACAAAAAGTCGAAATAAAAAAGAAAGCGACTTCTGATGCAGCCTAGTTTGCGTCCCCCCCTCTTGGATATCAATATTCCCATTTCTATAGTTCCTGCCTTACCAATTCGGGAACAATTGCGTATTGTTCAAAATACATTAGAATCTTTAATTCATGAGCTGCATTCAAATCATCATCAGTTTTTCTTAGGGACGATCGAACGTTCAAGAGAGAAAAGGTATCAGGAAATTTTCAATGAGAATGGAGCAGTTCGACTGGAATTATTTTGGCATTATAAGAAAATAGGCTTTATATATCTTCAAGAAACCCCAGTACATAAATTATTCGACGAGAAAAATTCCATCTATATTTTGCAATCGATTCGAAATGAATTACTTTCTGATTCAATAGATTGGGTTTGTTTGATTAATCAAAAATCAATTTACATGTTTTCTCTCTCCACCAATCATTTCTTAATTTGGTCTCCCATTCTTGATGGATTAAAAGAATTATTCCTAGCTTCAATATTACTAGATAGCACAATATTAGATAATCTGAATGATTCTTCAAGATGGAGCCTTCTTGACCAAGTAAAAACACAATTGTCAAGATTCTTGAAGCGCTATTTTAAAAAAGATTCATCTAGCGAATTAAAAGATAAATCAGTTTTTCAACGCTTCGCTATGCTGATGAATACTTTTACAGTCGTTCAAAAATGCCTTCTTGAAAATATTAACAATGTATTAACCTCTACTTCTATTAAGGAATTTAAAGACTTAAAGAAAATGTACATACAGATTTGTAATATTAGTTTCTCGGAGTTTATTTCTGAATTAGAAAATAATCCATCTATTGTCTCTTTGATGGAACCTTTTAAGCATCAGATTTTGAATAAAATTGTTCAAAATCTTGCTCAAATAGATTGTGATTGGATTTTGGATCTTCACCCAGTTAATTTGCTTGAGGTTGCACCACAGATATATGGTAAGACTGAATATCGAGATACTGGAGGATTTTACACTCCAATTGTACTTGCTGAGTCCATAACTGCCACTACATTCAAAATATTTGTACAACAGAAGTTAGTTAAGCCCATTACCAACATAAAAATATTTGATCCTGCAATGGGAACTGGAATTCTCTTGGTGTTTGCATTAGAATGGTTAACAAACTTTATGATGTCTAATGCAGTGATAGAGGACTCTTTTATCGATTTACGAAGGAAAATTCTGAATTCTTGTCTGAATGGTAATGATATTGATCGAGATTCTATTCTTATTGGGAGTAGTTTCTTGAATTTATTTTGCATGTGTGGGCTGGAAAAAGCAGATGTGCTTTTAAATTCGTCTAATAGAGATTTTATTGAATTTTTTATTACTCAAATCAGTACTAACAAGTCTTTTCCCAAGTATGAAATAATTCTTTCAAACCCTCCATATCTTGCCTTTCATAGCCGTTTCACGAAAAAATCCCTATTAAAAAAAGAATTGAAAGCTCTTCAACAATTTCTACCTGTTTTTAGTGGAAAAAGAGATAATACCTATTTATTATTTCTTGGTATATGTTTACAATATTTCCTGGTCTCAAATGGTGTCGTTGGGTTCATTATTGATCATTCATTTCTCGATTTACCTTCATATAAGAAAATACGGCACTTTCTTCTGTCTAATTATCACTTACATTATGTCTTGGCAAATTATAGTTACAGAAAAATTGCAGTTGTTGATTTATCCCTCTTAATCTTCAGCCATCAAACAGGATCCCAACAAAAAACTATTTGGCAAGAAACACTTTTGGAACAGCCTCAAATAATCTCATCAAATCATTTTTTAGCTCAGCCTAATTATATGTTCAGGTATCAAGAAACTCCTAATTTCTTATCTCGCATCCAAGAAAAATCTGTTCCACTTGGTAAATTAGTAAAAATTACATGTGGTTTGGAGTATGGTAGCTTATTAAAAACAGATTTTCTTTCTACTCATGCCAATGATAATTTTTACCCCGTAATCGATGGATCAAATGGGTTACCGCAACCCTATTTCCTCTTTTGGGTCCCAGGATTAACAAATTCCTATGTTAGATTCGATAAGAATTATGAAAAACAACTTCAAGACACAAACCAAAATATCTCTAGGAGTAATAAGAGGGTTCTCATGATTTCAGGAAGTCTAGAACGTTTCCTTACCCCAAAGATTATTTTAAGACAAACAGCCTCCAAATTTATAGCCACACTTGACCGAAATCAGTATTTAACTCTCAGAAATACACATTTGATTTATTATCCTGAACCACCTTACTCTCTTCTTTTTATCCTTGGAATATTAAATTCTTCATTAGGGAATTATATTGGCGAGCACCTTAATATAATTCGCAAACCAAGAAATAATTCAAATCGTTATCCTCAGATAAGATTAAACGATTTAAAAACGTTCCCTATAATAGATATGAAGGATCTAGATGATGATTCCCTTATTCCACAACTTGAAACAGCAGTCAGTGAATGTTTAAAATTAGGAAAATCCATTACAGAAGCTTTAACAAAACTTTGGGACATTTTTCGAAATTCAGGAGCACAATTCAGATTTCAACGTCAATTTCTTAGAGCCTGTTTAAATAATAATATCGTAGCACGCCTATCATCAAGAAAGCAATTGAATAAAGCGAAAATTTGGAATACGATTCTTCAAAAGGAGCTTACGGGTCTATCAAAACTTAAAGAAGTGATAGATTCTATTGTCTTCAGGATATACCGTATTAATCAAAAAGACCAACAAATTATAAAAGAAAATAGGCAATAAAATCTTTAGAATAGCTAATGTATAAAAATATGTTATTATAATTTATTATTACTTTATTTTCTTCGTTTTTTTCTTGCTGATTTCTTTCTAGGTTTTTTAATAGGTTTTTTAGCAGTTTTTTTAGTTGCTTTCTTCTTTGGTTTCTTTTTAGGAGTAATTTCAGGAAAATCCTTTGAAATCTCTTTCAAAACTTCTTCTCGTGAAACATCTTGAACCGTCGTTTCCTCTTTAATAAGGTCTTTTTCCCCATTAAATTCTCCTCGAATATCTTGTGTTGCTTGTCGGAGAGCAGCCTTTATTTCTGTGACATCAGGGGGTTCAGAAAGCAATGATTCCATTTTAGACGACTCACTCTCTTCTCTCTTAAAAAGAGCAAGATCTTGAATTCGTTCTTGGGCCCTTCTCATCTCTTCTCGTAACGCTGCTGCATCAACAGTTTCCTCAAGTTGCTTGTCAGTAAGGCTGGCACTTATTTGAATGACTTTCAATCTTTCTTTGGGGATATTTAATCCTGCTCCAGCAACTAACGCATCTAGAACTGGAGCGAAATCATCGAATATGCTAGTGTCCACAACCTCCAGTTGTATCTCTTCAGTAAAGACATCAGCGAATCTTAGGGCCAACAAATCAGTTAATTCATCAATAGGATCACTTTGTTCGCTATCACAGATCACTGCTACTGTAATATCTCCTATTCGTCGGATGTGGATAGTTAGATCGTCAGTTGAGAATTTTTCTATCATTCTACCAGTGACTTCGCTCATGAGATCTAAAATACCAGTCATTAATCCCGAAAAAATTGTATCTGGAAACTCTAATCCAGAATAAGAACGACTTAAAAGGCAAGTTCCACCAGAGGAGATAAACCAAACGTAGTGAACGACAGGAGCCTCTAGTTCAACCTCATACATGGTAGCTGAAGACATTCTCACTGCTTGTGTGATATCCTCTTCAAAGACCTCATCTCGATCTTTTTCTTCGGCTAAAGTCACCGCCTTAGTGGCAATTTCCCGAGCACGTCGTGTTACGAGTTTATTCAGCGCTTCAACACTTTTTTTTGATACACGTGGAATGCCCGTTTTTTTCAATAGTTGCCAACATTCTTTAGAATCAAAGCCCAATCGGAGGCTCAGTTTTTGGTTTTTTGACATTAAGATTTGTTTCCCCGATGATAATCGTATATTATATCCTTTGAGAGAACTTGTCTACAATCTGAGTTTATAAAGTCAATATTCCATAATAACTAAAAAGTTAATGCATTTAAGCCAAAGAAATCGGAACAGTTATTTTCTAAATATGATTATATCTACTCCATTCTTTTTCTTTTTCTCTTTATAAAACATGTAATTATTGATATTTTCCCCTAAAAATCAGATTAAATTCTTGATTCTAATGAATTAATACCGACTGTCTTATTCTTAGCGTTCTCTGAAACCTAACTTTTTCTTAATCAAGTTTCAGGATTATAAGAGGAAACATACTTTATCTAAAGGATAATTCGGCTTACACTAGCACTATTATGTTTAAAAATG
>CAZALJ010000168.1:0-5184 GCA_964485715.1 uncultured archaeon | reverse complement strand
GATAATAGTAGACAAAATGCCCAAATTTAGTACTGGAATTTTACAAAGGAATAACGGATCATTAATTTCGGTATCTGCACCTGAAAAAAGAATTTTAGTCACTATTCCGCCTCTAAAGGGGATAGATGAAGTCTTTCATCAATCTTATTGGAGTAATCTTAGAACTATCATCAATAGTGAGGATTATAATGAAGTTATCCTCATTGGAAGCATTCCCGAAGATGAAGAAGAAAAAGACTGGCAAATCAAGACATTCTCTGAATCAGAGCTAAAAACAAAATTTCAAGAGTATTTAAAACAAATATAATCTTCAAGACCTACTTTACTACTCTTTAACAAACCTCTTGTTATTATAATAATTTACCAGACTCTTTCTCCGTATGAAAATGATTAAAAGGAACCTTTAGAGTTGGTTACTGAAGGTTTTTCTTTTTTTATAATGGAGTAATGCTATTGAGCAAATCATTTCAAGACCCAGCAATAATCAATGAGCTCAAAACCAAAATTCACAAGTTAGCAGCCGAATTTGGTGATCGAAAGATTCGAATTTGTCACGTTTGTGGAACCCACGAGTACACAATCTCTCATTGGGGTATTAGATCTCTTTTACCTACGAATTTAGAAGTAATCGCTGGCCCGGGATGTCCTGTTTGTGTTTGCCCTAATGAGGATATCGAACAGAGCATCTGGTTAGCTAAGAATGGGTACACATTAACCACTTTTGGAGACATGGCACGAGTTCCTAGTAACCAGGGATCCCTTCTCACAGCGAGAGCAGAGGGAGCTGATATTCGAGTAGTTTATAGTTTTCTCGACGCTATTAAGCTAGCAACGAATAATCCTCAACAAAAAATAGTTTTCTTTGCCATTGGATTCGAGACCACAGCTCCAACAGTTGCTATTGAACTTTTAAATAATCGGATTCCCCTAAATCTTTTCATTCTAAGTGTTCATAGACTTGTACCTCCAGCAATGAGTGTGTTGCTAGAACAGCCTGACATTACTCTTGATGGTTTTATTGCTCCTGGACATGTTTCCGCTATTACAGGTTCTGGAATTTATGAGCCCATAAGTGACGAACACCGTGTTCCAATCGTCGTAGCAGGATTTGAACCAGCTGATGTGATGATCGGTATTTTAGCAATCCTTCAACAATTATCTCACTCCCGTTCAAAAACTGAAAACCTTTACTCACGGGTCGTTACTCGAGAAGGTAATAAAACAGCCTTAGCAGCCATGGCAAAAGCTTACTCAGTTATCGACGCGAAGTGGCGAGGGATCGGTGTCATTCCATCGTCTGGATTTGAAATAGCTGGTGAATTTTCACGGTTTAATATTCGAGAAAAAGAGGAGGTTCCGACAAGTAGTGGTCTGGATATACCCAAAGGTTGCAGATGCGCTGAAGTTATGCTAGGGAAAATTTATCCAGAAAGCTGTGCTCTTTTCAACAAAAAATGTGCTCCTGAGTCTCCCGTGGGTCCCTGTATGGTCGGTAATGAGGGCACCTGTGCAATTCATGCGAAATATGGTGGGCATCTCGACCTTAATGAGGATTAACAACCTAATCACTATTATTTATTTAGGATTTAATTATTGAGATTATTACCCTAAGCTTCATGAAATGCCTTACTTTGCCATCAAAACTCCTGAATCAGTTTTTTTGGTTAGCTGACGTATCCTTCGCATTATGAAAGGACGTTTAATTTTTACTTGAAATTTATGACGTTTTCTACCAGCAATGTCTAACATAAGCATGTATGATTGAAAGATTTTGTTGAGATCCTCAATAGATTCAGGTTGCAATTCCATCGTTACTGTTCCAGAAAAAGCAATGTTGTTTAAGAAGTTTTTAACTGGTTCAATTGGCATATCACCTTCAGTTAATAACGGGAAATGTGTGTCCTCATCCCGAGTTCCTCCTGAAATGTGGATATAACCTGTTGATTCTTGCAGAAAGTCCAAACATTGTTCAGGAAGCTCTAGAAATTGCTCACCATGAGTTAACCACGAATGCGGTAAGTCGAAACACATTCCTAATTGGCTGCCAACATTAGCTTGTGTTGTTTCCACAAACTCCAGGAATTCATCCCACAATTGGTATGGCATATTCTCAAGCAACGGGAAGGGTAATTTTTCTAATCTGTCATAAAATTTTTCCCAAGAACCACCAGCATCAGTAGGAGGATGAACAACAACTCCAATGATGTGTAGGTCATGCTGTGTGTCAATGACGTTATTAACAAACTGATCAACAGTCCTATCTTTTGAAGAAAGATCAACCCCATAATCTTCAATGTAAGGTGCGTGAATTACAATTTGAGGTGCTTTCAATTCACGGATTACGTTCTCAATGTCATCAAAGACTGTCTGGTCAAATTCGATGTGTTGTAATCCGATAGTAGAAGCAAGTTTTACCCACCTCGAAGGGAGAATGTCTCCAGTTCGTTGGATTGTTAATCCAGTTGTGAAGGTCATTTTTTCACCTTATGGCTTTAAATCGGTTGTTACTGTTACCAGGGACTATGTTTGGGGAATTGAGGTTCCCAATCATGCGGAATCGTTCCAGTAGCGTAAATTGTTATATTTAAGTTCTCTAGAAATCTATTCTTAGTGTCCTGAATTTCTTTTGGAGTGATTTGAAAGATATTGTTCTGAAAATCCATTGCAGAGAGCGAACGACGGAATTTAACGTATTTTTGGAGAAGATCAATTCCATATGTAGTAGGATCCTCGATCTCAGAGAGATATGACCCCCATATTTCCTCTTTCAATGCAGTAGCAATTTGAGGGGTGATTTCAAGGTCACGGACATTAACTAACAGATCCATAACCTTTTGAAAGACTGTATTGATCTTATTTGGGGGAGTCACGAAAAAAATATTACTCATTGAAATATCAAAAAGCGTTTCAAATCCATAACGACAAACACTAGCTATTCCTTTACTGGTCACCTCACGATATAGTAGTGACGTGCGAGAATTTCCAATAAATGTATTCAATAGCAACAATGGGAAAAAATCCGATGAGCGAACGCCAGGAGCAGTCCAAGATAAAGCAACATAAGAAAGGGGTTTGGATGTTTCTTTTTTATAATAAGCAATACCACTTTTTCTATCTTTCTGAGAAGGAAAATCTATTTCTGGAGGATATATCGGATGTGTTCGTGGTTGGGAGATCGGGTCGCTGAAAATAGAGGTTAAGTACTGTTTTTCAGCCTCTAATTCGAAACCTCCAACTAGAGTCACGATAGCGTTATCTAGAGAGTAAAATTGGGTAATATAATCAGTCATCATGTCAAGAGTAATTGCACCTACAGAGTCATGTGTTCCTAAGATGTTATGCTCTAGTGCTGTTCCTGCGAATTGTTTTTTCCGAACCGTATAGTTGGTATCAAATTCTGGCATGTCTGCATATAATTGAATTTCTTGTAATATTACCTGCTTCTCAGATTTAAATTCTTCCTGATTAATGACGTCATTGACCAATAAATCTTTCCAAATTTCAGCTGCTTTGTGTAAATTTCGTGTTGGAACTTTAGCATAGTATACTGTGTGATCATAACTGGTATAAGCATTTAAGTCGGCCCCCAGACGCATAAATTCATCATTTACCTGTTTTGTTGTTCTAATAGGGGTTCCTTTGAAAAACATATGCTCTAAGAAATGACTGATTCCATCATTTGACCCAGGGCCGAATCCCTCCTCATACATACTTCCAGCATGGAAACCCACCGCGAATAATGTTGTCTTCCCTCCAGGAATAGAAACCAGCTGTAGCTTCAAATTGTTGTCCAAAGTAATTATATCAGATTGTTCAATACTCATTAAATACCCTCATTTCACGCTATAAGTATTACTTTTCCATTTTTCTTGGATCTTAATGGTATCGATGTCACCAATGATAGCTAAACTGAAATTTTCTGGGTGAAGAAGAGTTTTCTTCCACCAAGAGTGGAGCCTTTCTGAAGTCACAACTTGAATTTCTTTGTATCCAGATTCGATGTAGGGAGAAAGACCATGCATTCTTCGATTAATGATCCTAGAAGCTGTTGAACGGGAATCATCAAATGCTAGATCTAGTTGGCCTAAGATAAAATCACGAGTATTATTATATTCTTCTTGCGATATTTCTTCTTTCCCTATATCGATAAGTAGCTCTACTAACGAATCGATTGCTTCTTCTGCCCGTTTTGGGGAGGTTTCCATGAAACAACGTAGAATCATCATGTTGTCCAAGAGTTTCAATGTCGCGCCAGTGATGTATCCAAGTGCTTTTTGATCACGTAAAATTGAAAACATTCTAGATCCAAATGACTCTCCCAAGAGAGCACTTGAAAACCGTGCTAAACCTATAATGTTCGGGTTTGTTTCTGTTACGATGTTGACACAGAGATAAACATTGCCATCCTCTTTAGCAGATGAAGCGATTAAATGATTTGGTGGAACCGTTCTTTGAGGAAATTCTTGGAATTTTTGAGTTTTAGCATTAATGATAGAGAAAAATTCAGAAAACTTGTTATTAATTTGTTCAGAGAGATCGTCTGAAATCGCACCCACGGCAAATCCCCATGGGTTCACCAACAATTCTTGGTGAGTTTTATTGAGGTCTTCTCTTGTGAGTCTCTTCAACGACTCTGGTGTTCCAATTTGTGAGCGGCCTAGTGGATGAGTCTCTCCAAAAACAGCTTTGTCCGCATCAAAGATTAACATTCTTCGCAGCGAATTAGATTGAACCTGTTGGAAAATTTGGATTAAATTCTGTTTTTCAATTAAGATATGGTTTTCTTCCAGTGTAGGATGTGATATCATTTCAAAAAGAAGATCCAGAGTTCGTACAGCGTATTTTGGTTGAATCTGAGCACCAACAACAGCAAAATCCTTCTCAGTCATTGAAAACAACGAACCGCCTGTACCATCAATCAGATTAGCGATTTCCGTCTCATTATGCTGGTCTGTCCCACGAGACATGGTTTGTAACAGAACTTGCGTGGTGCCAGCAAGGGTATCATGAGCTGCTCCATGATGGGTAACTATTCCAAGGCACACAGTACGTAGATTGGGGTAAGGACGAATCAATGTCGAGAGCATAGAATAATCTCCATAAAGACGTATTAAAGCGGTGAGTTGAAACGTAATGTAATGTTTCTGTTAGTCATTATTGAGAAAGCTGGAGAGTCGTGGCACG
>CAZALJ010000167.1:0-5188 GCA_964485715.1 uncultured archaeon | reverse complement strand
GTTCATCCAAAGGATAATTCTACCGCTGAAGATATGAAAAGCCTAGCTGAGGATTTAAAAACTGTAAAAAGGGTAGAAAAGGTCTCCCCCGTTGTAATTTTTCCTGTTTTAAAGAATACTTCGGGTTTGGAAAATATCACAAATAATATTATTCTCTATGGTCTGGAAACTGATTCCCATCCTGATTACTCCTCTCTAGCAGCAGCAGATGAAGGAAATTATCCACTAGAACCTCCTGAAGTAATAATTTCAATGAATATTGCTACTGAACTTAATACATATGAAAGTGGAAAACTATACCTACCTGAGATAGAACAATTAGGCTTTAAGGGGTTAAATGCAACTGTTCATGGATTAATGAGCGATGTATCATACTTTGGAAATTATTTCGGCTACTTATTCATTCTTATCGATTTAGATTATATGGTTAACCTATTTACTAGTGATGATTATTTAAATTTTCATTTAACCGTAAAAATTAAAGATTTTATCAATCTTAATAGGATAGCTGAAGATATTCAAGATTTTGTTGGACTAGATTATCATGTTTATCGGGAAAAAACAGTTAGCGAAACTGATGTATTAGCTATTCAGTCCTATCAAGCTGCAATGAATTTAATTATTATAGCTTCGATTGTACTGGAATTTTTATTTATTGTCAATATTCTTTCTATGAACGTTAGAGATCGTACAAGAGAATTTGGCGTTTTAAGATCACTCGGCTCCTCTAATCTTCAGATTATCATATTTCTTACGTTGGAGTTAATAATTTATAGCGGAATAGCGAGCTTTATTGGCAGTCTCCTAGGAGTAGGATTCTCAATCTTTTCTGTGTTCATTTTAAATTTATATTTCTCTAAAGTGAGGATTGAGTCAGTCACACTTAATCCTGTTTCTTTATTTACATCTTATACTACTGGTATTCTAATCACTTTGATAGCTGGTTTATATCCTATTTTCAAAGCGATTTCTCTCCCTATTGTCCAAAATATTCATTATACAGTGAGAAGGAAAAAGTCAAAATCGAGAATCTGGCTTTATTTTATAATGGTTGGTGCTTTTCTAACTTTTATGGGTCTTGTAACAACCAATTTTTTAGGCGCTAGTAGATTCTTGGTATTTGAAATAATTTCTTGGCATTTCTTTGCTGTGGGGGCAATCTTTGTCGGAATCTTTCTCTTTGAAACTGGTTTATTACATTTCCTACCTAAAATAGGTATGAAATTAATGATCTGGTATAAGGCTGTACCTAGAACAATTGCTACAAGAAATATCGAAAGAGAAATGCAAAAATCAACCATTACAATAATGGTGACGGCCCTTGCTCTTTCGTTTATTCTTGTAATAGGTATCATATCTGCTGCACTTCTTGAATCAGTTCCAGATTATTACGAAAAACGTTACGGGCGTATTGATATTATTGCAGAGACTAGAGATAATGTTGAGGTTCCTCTCTCGTTTGGAGATGAAATAATGCTGAATAATTCTGATATAGAAAGAGCGGAATTTATGCAACAGCAAAGAACTGTAATTGGTAACACTGAAGGATATGTCTTTGGAATAAATCCCGATTCCTATGAATATTTCTTTGAGGAGATGATGTTAAGCCCACCTGAACCAGATATCCCAGTTTTATTGAATACAACTGAAAAGGGTGCAATAATTAGTGAAATACTTCTAAGTCGTATTGGAGCAAGGATTAATGAGGATTTATCAATTCAGGTGTCATCAAATTCAAGCATTAATGTAAAACTGACTGGGATTACGTCAGGTAACCCCTTTTTACAAGATGGCCATTATTTATACATCTCAAGTGCTTTATTTCGGGAATATTGGTCAAACAACTCCGCTACTTGGTTCATAATGAAAACTTTTCCTGATAGCGATCCAGATAGCATTGTAGCAAGCCAACTTTCAGGTTTATATCAAAAAGAATTCAAAGAAGTAATTCCAGTTGATCACTATGCTAATATCATTAGAGGATCGCTAACGGTTTCATCTATGTTCTTTCAAATTCTTATTGTTTATACTTTTCTTCTTTCAGCTCTAGCTCAGTTCTTAAGTATTTTCATATCGATTTTAAAGATGGAAAGAGAAATAGGAATAATGCGGGCGATGGGTTTATCACATAATGCGGTCTTATCAATTTATTCAGCAGAATCAACCCTCCTTGGAACAACTGGAGTCATCATTGGAATTATAAATGGCTTAATTGGATCAGAATTAATGTCGTGGTATATAGGTTTTTCAATTCCGATTCATACTAATATTAGCATAAATTTCATTGCTTTTTGGGTGATTGTATCCATAGGAATAACTATCATTAGTTCTGAAATCACAACACGGCGTTCCATGCAAAGAGTTGTTGCTGATATAATTCATAGCGAAGGAGCATTCAGGTCGAGAAAGCGAATTTCCTGGCGTGATTGGGAGCAATTCATGGATTCCTATCGCGATGAAAAAGGTGATATTGTAAGCCCCTTCCTACGTTTTTATACAGACCAAGAGGATGAAGAAGATTAAGCGTGTTTCATAGGAAAATATTTTCACAGTATTTTTACAATTTACGGTGTAATACAAACTGCATTGGGTCAGGCCTTCGTATTCTCTCTGTTTGACGCAGTTCAAGGGATTTCAACTTACTTTTTGTAGTGATGGTGTAGATAACACCTGTTTTTTCTAAGATTCGATCCATTTCCTCTATGAGGTTAACAATGTCACTGACCTGGGGAATACCTATCCATTCTAATGCATAATCGTACCTGCCAATTATTTCCCCTGTAATAGCTTTAATTCTAGGAAAATCACCAATATTTTTATTCAAAACCTCAATAGCTTGTGAAATACTCGGGCCAATTAAACGAACGAAGGTTAATGCGATATCCTGCTCTTTTGAGGCCTCTAGCTGCGATAAAACATCCTTAGTAGCAGGGGAGATCGTTGTAACCGTATACTTACACTTACAATCAATAAAAATCTCATCAAGATGCTTAACTAAATCAAATGTTCCTTCTGCTGTAGGAATTCTTTCCCAAATAATTTCAAAATCTGCTTCATCACCTATGTACGGCAGTGTTTGTGCAATATTGGGGCCAAACTTGACATTACTCCCTAATTCATTTAGTTTTTTCAATCCTAGGGCTATTCCTGGACCAAATAGCTTAATACGAGTGGTACTAAGACTCATGCAATATTTTCTCCTTTGAGAGTTACATGGTAAGAAACATCATATCTAATAAGGTTTTATACTTTAAAAGCTCTCTCTAGTTAAGTAAAGATGCTTCTGAATGTTCTATAATACTAAGTTCTCGTTCCTCTATTACATTAACTATCCTAATTTTAATCGGATAGCAGAAAGAATAGCTATGAATTCTATTTGAGAAAGTAGAACAAAAAGTATTGGTACAATAATAGTTTTTCATATTTTTAAAACATATTTCACTGCTGATCTAGCATGAATCGCTGTTGTATCAAACAATGGAAGATCCACATCTTCCTGTTTTATTAACAAAGGGATTTCTGTACAGCCAAGGATTACTCCTTGTGCCCCCCTTGTTTTAAGTTGTCCGATAATCTCAATGAATACTGCTTTTGATTTTTCTTTTATTTCTCCTATAACTAGTTCTTTGTAAATGATGTCATGAACTACTTGTCGCTCTTTTTCTTCAGGAATTATTACTTCTAGTCCATACTTTGTTAACTTTCCTTTATAGAAATCTTCTTCCATTGTAAATTTAGTTCCTAATAAACCAATTTTTTGCAATCCTTGTTTTTTTATCTTTTCAGCAGTTGCATCAACAATATGCAATAGTGGGATGTTAATACTTCTTTGTACCTCATCAGCTACTTTATGTACAGTATTTGTGCATATTACTATTAGATCAGCTCCCCCTTTCTCAAGTTTTTGAGCTGCAACAACCACTTTTTTTGCTAGCTCTTGCCATTTCCCCTGATGTTGTAAAGATTCAATTTCTGCAAAGTCAAAAGAATACATAAGGCTTTTCGCTGAATGCAGACCACCCAGTAACTCTTTGACTGTTTCATTAATTATTCGATAATATTCTAGGGAGGATTCATAACTCATTCCTCCAATAAGACCAAGTGTTTTCATAATTTGGATAGCGTTAAATTGTATTTAATAAAATTTACTAGAAACTCGTATTGATTTCATTTGAATCGAATACTTTTATTCTTCCAAAAACATACATCATAAACCTAAAACAGAAACTTGTATCTTGCCCTAATTAGTCTTTATTCAAGCTTAAAATATGCGAGAAGTTCTTGATTGCTTATCAAGTATTATCACTTCTAATATGTATTAAAATATCCATCATAAAGTGATTGAATTGAATGCTGAAAAACGATTGAATTTGATCAGAAGTGTGGGAGAGGAAATTGTGACCGAAGAAGAATTGATTGAATTATTAGACGCAAAAAAGAATTTTATTGCTTATGATGGATTCGAACCTAGTGGCCAAATTCACATTGCTCAAGGGATTCTTCGCGCAATTAATGTCAACAAAATGATTAAGGCTGGTGCTACTTTTAATATGCTAGTAGCAGATTGGCATGGTTGGGCAAACAACAAACTTGGGGGAAATCTCGCTAATATTCAAACAGCGGGGAAGTACTTAATAGAAGTGTGGCGACAAACAGGTATGGATCTAGAAAATGTAAACTTTCTTTGGGCATCTGATTTTGTGAGGAATGATGATTATTGGAAAAAAGTTATGCAAATTGCACGTAATTCCACCCTTAAACGCATCATTAGGACTGCTCAAATCATGGGAAGGTCTCAAACAGATATACTCCAAGCGTCTCAAATCCTTTATCCATGTATGCAATGTGCAGACATATTCTGGCAAGATGTTGACGTTACCCAACTAGGTATGGACCAACGTAAAGTAAACATGCTAGCACGTGAGGTAGGACCGAAATTATTTGATTCAAAACCGATAGTAATTAGCCATCATATGGTTCGAGGCCTTAACCCTCCGAAGGAGTCCTATGCAAGCGTTGAGGAGAGAGTACTTGATTTGAAAATGTCTAAATCAAATCCTGACGCAGCGATCTTTATGACGGATAGTGAAGCTGAGATTAAAAGAAAAATCCAAAAAGCTTACTGTCCTGAAACCATTGAAGATAATCCTATACTTGAATATGTTCAATATTTCATTTTTGAAAGGTA
>CAZALJ010000166.1:1159-5222 GCA_964485715.1 uncultured archaeon | reverse complement strand
GCCGAAGGAAAAATCTCTAGCTACTGGGCGCCTGCAAAAGCTTTCACGCTCAACTCTAGTAGACCCTGGGAAACTCTTAAAGAGACAGTTGAAGAGTGGCTTGCAACAAACGACTGGGAATAAATGTGACCTCTTCCTTATTGCGATTATAGGGTATTTTCAACATTGAATGGGATTATTGAACCATTCTAAGCAATTTTAATGTATTCATAAGCTTTCCTGGTGGATTCAAAACCATAATGAATGGTTTGATAATCTGCACGGAATTCAGCAACTTCTTTGGCGATTTCAGTAGGATCTTTTTGATCTATAAGAACTACTTTAAAGAAATCAGCGATGGTCTCCATTTCTTTTTCCTTCATGCCCAGTCGAGTAATTTCCTGTGATCCAATGCGAATTCCTCCGGGATTCCTATAGTGACGCTTTTCTATAATATCCCACGGGAGAAGATTACGATTCGCGACAATATTAGCCTTTTCTAACCGCTGCTCAACGTTAGCACCAAGCCCAATTGTATCTTGGAAATTACTAATATCAACCAGGAGGGTGTGAGACTCTGTAAATCCCTTCTCGGGACAAACTACCTGAAATCCTCTTTCATATAACGCCTGACCTAAGGCTTTAGCATTAGCGATCACTTGTTTGGAATAAGGCACACCATACTTTTTGAATTCAGCAGCAGCAACCGCAAGACCCGCGACATGCATCAGATGGTGATTAGATGTCGTACTAGGGAAAGCTGCAGATTTTATCTTCTCTGCAAGCTCTTCTCTAGCTGCTAAAACGATACCTTTCTGAGGACCAGGAAATGTTTTGTGAGTCGAAGTTGTCATTGTATCAGTTCCTTCTCGTAAAGGATCCTGAAATTGTTTTGCTGCGATTAACCCCGCAACATGTGCAGCATCATAATTCACGTGCGCTCCAACCTCATGCGCTATAGGCGCTAATTCCTTGACAGGATGAGGAAAGAGAAAAACACTGGCCCCAAATTGCAGGAGCTTAGGTTTTTTTTCTCGAATAGCTTTGATAGCAGCATCAACATCAATATTCAAGCCATAACGATCAAAGGGAATATAATCGACATCCAATCGGGCAACAGCTCCCGCAGTTCCCCCAATGAAAGCTCCAGTCTTGGCTTTCAGAGGCCCAGAGCTAATATGACCACCAACGGGGATAGAAATTGCCATCATTTTATCATTGGCCTTAGCAAAAGCAGTATAGACTGTTAAATTTGCAACAACTCCAGAGATTGGGCGAGCATCGATAAATGGTGCATCAAAAATCTCTTTTAACAACTTCAAACATAATTCTTCAATTTCATCAAAGTATTGATTCCCTGGATAGACTCGTTCGCCTATCCAACCTTCTGCATACCGATGTACAAGATCAGATATTGCAGCTTCCCGTACTGCTGGGCTTGTCACATTTTCACTTGCAATTAACGGGATAGCATTGTTCCAATAGTCATGATGCGCTTCTAATATTGATCGAATCTTCAAAAAATCTGGGTCAAGAGACATCTATTTCTCACCAGCCAAATTAATCCAAATGACCAAGTAACTGCTAAAATTTATATAAATTCTCAAGATGCATCCAGACGTATAAACATGTATTTGATCTGTTCAAAATACTGCCTAATCAAGATTCTTTTTACTACAAAGAAATTTAATTCCTGCTTGGCAGTCACGAAGAAAAATACCAATTGAATTGACGTAGTGATCAGTGATGAAAACCCAACTTTATGATTGGCATGCTAAGAATGGCGATATTATCAATTTTTCAGGATTTAAGATGCCTGTATTGTATAGCTCCATTAAAGAAGAGCATATTGCTGTGAGAAATGCTGCTGGTCTTTTTGATGTCTCACACATGGGGCGTATGTGGATCGAAGGAAGCGATGCGGAGAAATTCTTGAATTTACTTGTACCCAGGGATCTCACCAAAACTTTGGTGGGCAGAGCTTCGTACACCTTTATGTTGAATGAACAAGGGGGCTTTCGAGACGACTTAGTCTTTGAGAGAATTGAAAATAATAAGTGGTTGCTAGTTTGGAATGCAGGTAATCTCGTAAAAATTAAATTATGGATGAATTCGTTCAAGAACATCCTCAATCAATTCGTTGATCTAGACCTTATATTAACAGATATCTCTTCAAATTCTGCAATGTTTGCCCTACAAGGACCAAAAGCACGAGAGGTTTTATCAAAAGTTATTAAAGAGGATCTTGAGCCTCCGCTTCCTTGGCGTGTTCTTTCTACAACGATCAATGGCATTAAAGTAATTATCTCGGGAACAGGGTATACTGGGGAAGCAGGTTATGAAATTATTGTTCTGGACACGACCCTAGAAGATCCGTCTAAAGCAGAGAGAATTTGGCAACTTCTTATTGAGACAGGGAGTAAACCATGTGGACTTGGAGCTAGAAACTCTCTTCGCTTAGAAGCAGGACTTTCTCTATATGGAAATGATATTGACGAAGATATTAATCCAATTGAGGCTGACCTTTTCTTTACACCTTTCGTTCATATAGACAAACCTTATTTCATCGGAAAATCTCAACTAGAATATTATTCGGATCAAAAACCCAACCGTATTCGTGTAGGATTTATAGCTCGTAAAAAAGGACCTAGTCCAAGAGCAGGAATCAAACTCTTTAAAGAGGGACGTGAAATTGGGATTGCAACATCTGGAGGCTTCTCCCCCTTACTAAACTGTGGTATCGGAATGGGGTATGTGACAACAGACATGATGGAGGAAGGAACATCCATTCTGTTTGAAGTTCGTGGAAAATTTCATGAAGCAGAGATTACTAAATTTCCTTTATTCGACACTGACAAGTATGGTGCAAAAAGAAAAATTTGATTATTTTTTCTTTTTCTTCTTTTCATCTTCCTCTGGTTCTCCCGCTGTTCCACTGATAGAGCCTAATTCGGAGAGAGCATCAGAGAACAGATCAGCTAAATCAGGGGTCTGTATTTTAGACTCCTCGGCTTCTTCATTAGGAGTGATTTCTTGGTAATCTACCTGGGGCACATCAAAGATTCCTGCTGGCTCGGTTTCTTCCTCCAGCGTCAAGGCTTTAAAAAGCTCAGGAAGCTGTTCTGAAACCTCTTCATCTTCGACTTTAACTTCAGGTGGTTCTCTTACGGTTTCCTCTAAGATATCAGCTGCTACATCTTTCGTAACCAGTTTGCCTTCCTCTTCTATAATAATTTTTTCAAGGGGAGTTAAATCAGGAGTAGCAGCTACCAGATCAATCGGAAGCTCTTCTGTTTCAGACTCTGGTACAACAAGCTCCTCGGTTGAAGGGGTAAGTGGTTCTTTCTTCCATAACCGCCCAAAACTATCAACCTCCCATTCATCTTCCTCTGGTATTTTTTCTTCTGTTATAATTGTCTCAGGCTGCTCAACTTCAGTAGGAGGGGGTATTTCTTTCGGAATGAAAAGAGAATCCGTTTCTTCCTCTGATAAAGCAGCTAACTTTACCTCTGGGACTTCTTCTCTGGGAAGAATCTCTTCTTCAGGTTGAGGAAGACTCTCTAAAGGAATTTCAGGCTCACTTGGAGCAGGGGTGATGGAAAACAAAGCACTAATTTCATCATCCGTGAGAGCTGGCTTTTGAGGTACTTCTGGTTCCTCAAGAGGGGGTGGTTCAACAATCTTATCCTCAGAAACAGGGGGAATCTCTCGTGTAACTTCGATTTCAGGTTGTGGGACTTCCGCAGCACTCGGCGGGAGGGGTTGAATTGCTTCAACTTGAGGTTCTTTGGGCATTTCCTGTCCAAATTCTTCGATAAGACTTACAAATTCTTCATCAATCTTTTCATCTATCATTTCATCTATTATTTCTTGAACAGGTTCAACAGAAACAACTTCTGGTGTTGGTGGTACAATTGCTTCTGTTTCTACGAGCTCAGGAACTGGTTCAGGCACTTCTTCTAGTTCAACAGCTTCTATTTTTCCGAATTGTGCCTCTACATGAGCCATACGTTGTTCTGCTAAAATTGCATAGCCCTTTTTATATTTCCTAGGTTTAATCCCTAGCTCATCAATGTATTTCTGA
>CAZALJ010000166.1:0-1059 GCA_964485715.1 uncultured archaeon | reverse complement strand
ATAGCCCTTTTTATATTTCCTAGGTTTAATCCCTAGCTCATCAATGTATTTCTGAACCAATTCCACACGTTCGGTATCTTTTACCTCCTTTGCATGACGTAACAAAAAGACTATGATTCCTCCAATATCTTCTTTCTTATTTATCATTGTACTTAAACGAGTTACGTAATCAAGATATGTATAACCAATCTTGAGATTATCTGCTGCAATAGCTGTCTCAAGAAGATTATGTGCTACATTGAATAATTCGTCAAGATCCTGCAGCTCTTCGTATTTTTCCAATGTTTGCTGGAACGACGCGATAGCAGCAGCATTATTGGAAGAAATTAGAAATTCTGTCAAGTGTGAGAGTAATTTCGCTTCATATTTATCGGCTTTAAATTTCTTACAAATATCTATCCCTCTCTTGTAGGCTCTGATGGCCCGTTCCGGAGAGCTGATCTTTTCAGCTAGTGTTTTATAAACCGTTACAATCCCCTCAAAATCATTCAAGCTGCGATAGTAAGTTGATGCTTGATAGGCGTACTCTGATGCCAAATCTGGGTTCTCAGGCGCTACATAAACCGCGAATTTTTCTGCAATTTTAGCTGAAATGATTCTACCACCCTCAATACCAAACTTCTTCTTAGAGACTATCATGTCAATAACACGATCAGCGTATTCTCGCGCCCCCTCAAGTAAGGAGTTGCTGATAAGTTCTTTAATAAAATTGAAAGAAGCTGGTATTACTTCTGCTACAGGTTTTTCTGTTCGTTCCAAAATAATTGCCATCAAACGCGAAGCATAATCGATTTGTTCAATATTCATTAACTTAGTGGCATATTTATTAGCAATTCGGTCTCCTTCTTCTCCCCGTCCCTCATCATATACTGAAATCACAAATCCAACAATGGCTTCTGCCATTTCATCCGAAATTTCGTCCCGACTAAGCATATCATCATAAATCTTTTCTGCAAAAGGAAAGAAAGCCTCAAAGGACGGGGATAGCGCTTGATTAGCTGTCTCAATGAGTTGAATGTCAGGATGCTCGTGGATCAACGGTTCCAAGTATTTTTTTGC
>CAZALJ010000165.1:0-5244 GCA_964485715.1 uncultured archaeon | reverse complement strand
CGGCTTTACAGGTCGCTCAGGCATTGGAGAATCACGGAGCGAAAGTTTTACTTATTCTGGGAGAGAGTCACACTCTAAATCTAGAAAAGATATCAATTCAATTAAAGATGGTTCGGTCAACACAAGATTTGTATGAAACAATTCAAAATGAACTCTCTAATGCTAAATATCATGGTCTAATCTCAGTGGCTGCTATTTCTGATTACCGTCCTCAGTATCAATCCGGTAAAATACCTTCAAAAATGACAGATTTAACCATCAAATTAGTGCCTACTATTAAGATTGTCGAAAATATAAAAAAGAACTTCCCAGATTTGTATATAGTTGCTTATAAAGCTGAAGTGGGTGTGACTGAGGATGAATTATTACAAAGAGGAAGAGAATTTTTAGAGAAATATCAACTGGACATGGTTTGTGCTAATTGGGTTGGTGAACCAGAAAAAGGATTTGTTTCAAAAACTAATGACATATTTATAATTCAATCTAAAGCCCCTCTTATTCATCTAAAAGGTTCAAAGGTGATGATCGGAGAACGTATAGCTGAAATCATTGCTAACGAATTTAATAATCGAAGTGATTATCAATGAATATTACTGTATTTGGTGCAGGTAGCATTGGATCCCTCTTTGCAGGTAGAATAGCTTATTCTGGATTTGATGTAGCTGTTATTGGTCGAAATCCTCATGTGACTGAAATTAACAAAAAAGGACTTCGAATAATAGAAGATCAGCAAGAAATTTGGTCCCATTTTCCTGCTGTGACGAACTTTCAACATGAGGTTGCAACTCCAGATGCAGTTTTTGTAACCACGAAGGCATACGATAACAGAGTTGTTGCAAATACTATGATAGGAAAACTATCAAATAAGACTTCAATTTTTATCCTACAAAATGGAATGGGTAATGAGGATGTTTTTTGTCAAAATTTCCCCAGAAATCCAATATTTCGCGCGATAACTACTGAAGCAGCTGAATTAATTCATCCTGGTATAGTCAAACATGTAGCATTTGGCAAAACGTCATTTGGTATTATTGCGGGACAAGAAAATGGTTTTGGGCCTAAAATTCAAACTACTATGAGGAACTCAGGGTTCAATACGAAGAAAACTGACGAAATTCAGCTTAAAATGTGGCAAAAGTTGCTGATAAATTCAACTATTTGCCCTTTGGGAGCACTCTTACATGTACCAAATGGTAAGATCTTGCAAAAGCCCTCAATCATTCAAATCTTTAATGCAATCTTAAAAGAAGGATTGGAAGTTGCAACTTGCAACTTACCTGATGAAGACTTCTCGCTGACTCGTGAAATTATTCTTAAAATTATGGAAAAAACGAAGGATAACAGGTGCAGTATGCTTCAGGATATCGAACGAGGACGTAGAACAGAGATAGATTATATTAATGGATTCATTGTACGGGAAAGTAGGAGTTTGGGATTGAAAGCTCCAGTTAATGCAGCGATTGCTGACTTGATTAGGCACTTAGAAAAATATCCACAGTAACGAAGGAATTCCTGTGACAGATGATGCCTCCTATTGGGTTGCCTCACATTTAACTGGAATTTTTGAAATTAAGGATGAATCTGTCGATCTTTTACAGCAGGGGTCACGGGGAGCAGGGTTATCTATCAATAGAGGTGTAGTAACCACTGTAAGTCGAGCTAACCTTTCTGATGTTGAGATCTTTTTCGATGGGGTAAAGAAAACAGCAAAAGAAGCAGTTGTGACTACCAGTGTACTTGAAATTCTACTTCCTAAGAAAAAAAGATCTGGTTTATGAATTATTCATAATTATGAAGTTCCTCTTTCTTCCGGTTACGGGGCTTCTGCTGCAGGTGCAGTAGGAACAGCTTTTGCTCTAAATGATTTTTTAGGATTAGGGTTGTCAAAGCTAGAATTATTTCAAGTAGCGCATAAAGCTGAAGTATTAGCAAAATCAGGACTAGGGGATGTTATCGCTCTTTACCAAGGTGGATTAGAAATACGTTTAAAAGAGGGAGCTCCTGGTATTGGTAAAACAATGCCATTTAATAATTTCAATGGATGGAAAGTGGCTACTGTTCATTTAGGTACCCTCTCAACATCTGAGGTTTTATCGAATCCTCAAAAGAGGAAAGCTGTGAACGACGCTGGAAAAAAATTGATTTCAAAGTTGATTTCTCATCCTAATTTTGACAATTTCATCAAGCTTTCAGCAATATTTACAAAAAATGCAAATCTTTGGTCTCCACAATTGCAGAAATTCGTTAAGAATTTACCACAAACTGTGGTAGGTTCTCAAATCATGCTTGGAGAAGCTTCCTTCATCTTCTATCGTAATAAAAGTGATTTAAAACAAATTAATATGCCAATTGCTCAGATAAATGAGGAAATAATCTGTCAGAAAACTGTTGTGAAATGTGAATAGTTATGGTACCTGAAGTTCCAAAGAGTCATCCTCGTTATGAATCTTTAATCATCCGTGAGAAGCTAATTGAAGGAATGCATCACAAAATTGTCGCTGAAGCAGGATTGATTGCACACGGACGTGGAGAGGCATTTGATTATATACTAGGGGAATCAACTCAACCTTTTGCTTTACATCAAGAAAAATTAGCTGTAATCACACTATTACTAGCAAAATACCCAGTAATTTCGGTAAATGGAAATGTGGCTGCACTCTGCTCAAACACAATCGTTCAATTAAGTCAAATTTTAGATGCTCCATTAGAAATAAATCTTTTCTATAGGAAACCCGAGCGTGAAATCGCTATTAAAGAAGTTTTGAAAAAAGCTGGTGCCCAAAAAATATATGGAATTGATCCAAAGAAACAGAATTCAATACCTGAGCTATCTCATCAACGAAGAGTCGTTGATTCACGGGGAATTGCACGTTCGGATTGTGTATTTGTGCCATTAGAGGATGGTGATCGTACAATGGCACTTAGAAAATTGGGGAAAGATGTAGTTACAGTTGATTTGAACCCACTTTCACGAACCTCTCTAGCAGCCTCAGTCTCCATTACTAATAACATTGTAAGAGCAGCAACTGAAATGGCTAATTTTGCTAAGAGGTTTAGAGAGATGAACGATCAAGAATTGGAGAAAGAGAGAAAACAGTTGAATAACGAAACATTATTGCAAGAGGCGCTGGAATTTATGTCAAATCGGCTCAAGGAGCTCTCTATTGACAAAAAAATATTTGAAGTGAAACTATGAGGAAAAAAACCGTTCTAGATATATTAGACATGAAGAATAAAGGGGAGAAGATTACAATGCTCACCGCATACGATTTTGTAATGGCTTCGATCTTGGATGAAGCAGGAACAGATCTATTACTCGTCGGAGATACAATGGGCATGGTGGTTTATGGTAATCCAACCACATTGTCTGTTACTTTAGAAGATTCGATTCGTCATACTCAAGCTGTAGCACGAGGTGTGAAACAGGCCATGGTCATTGGGGATCTACCTTTCGGATCATTTCAGGTTTCTGCCAAAGAAGCTATCCGAAATGCCATCAAACTTGTTAAAATAGGAAATGCAGAAGCAATAAAGCTTGAAGGGGGAAGTGAAAGAAGTGCAGCAGTAGAAGGAATACTGGATGCAGGAATCCCTGTGATGGGTCACTTAGGCCTTACTCCACAATCTATTCATAAATTTGGAGGTTTCAAAATCCAAGGCCGTACTGAAGAGGCAGCAGAGTTTCTTTTAGAAGAATCAAAACAGCTCGAAGAGGCAGGCATTTTTTCTCTGGTTCTCGAAGCTATTCCATGGAAAGTAGCTAAAAAAATAACTGAATCTCTTTCTGTCCCCACAATTGGCATCGGAGCAGGCCCTTATTGTGATGGTCAGGTGCTAGTTACTTATGATATGCTTGGATATTTCGATTTTAAAGCAAAATTTGTAAAACGATTTTTAAATCTTAAAGAACAGATTTTGGAAGCAGTTAAGAAGTATAACAAAGAAGTACAAGAAGAAAAGTTCCCCGACTTTAGTTACAGCTACGACTAACTACATCACTCATTTTCGTCATTTTCGGTGATCTCCCTCTCCTGTCATCTATATAAAGGCTATAGAAGCTTTTATAAAGAGTTCAAGGCCAATAAATGAAATGAATTCCTATGGGTTCCGACTCTTCTTACCTTTTTTCTAGAACTTCCTCCAGCGGAGCCTCTACGAGAAATCTATTACTGAAAAAGTTACAAAAAGTAAAAAGAAGGTTGAATTCCACTCCTCATCCATATTGCGAGCTCGAATGCCCTTGGTTGTCTTTTTGTCGAAGGATCTCCGCCACTAGTTGCATTTTAAGTGATTCTATTGATCCTAGTTTGTGGCAATAGATCACAATCAATTTTTTTGAAAATCAAACCATATTTTAAGAGTAAAAATAACCGAAAATGAAAGAACAACTTTTATTTTTTTTTTGATGATTGTAGTAGTTTCTGATTTTTCAAAAGATATTTATGGCCAAATCCCTCAAGATTTTCAATTGCCCCCTTTATTCCTTTTGGATTACCTGTTTTTGTATAAATTACTTTGGAATCGAGAATTGCATTCATCACTTTTATTGGTGATTCAAATGCATTTAGTAAGATTTTGGCTTTTTTCTGGCCTGTATTATGGAGCCCTTGTAGAAAAAAGAGCTGGTTGTCAATTAAAGATCTTGCTTTAGGTGACTTTCGTGCGATGATTGGATCATCGTGTTCTTCTTGGACCCATGATGCAATGCGGTTTAGAACGATAGCTGTCTCACTCATCCGCGATGTTGGAATTACTGGTACTTGTCGACGCAAGAAAATATAAGTCAACGCTCCATAAACATGTTTCTTTCTTTTCTTCCATTCAGTTCTTTCAAAAGCTGAAGGTAGATTTTCCAATAATAATAATGGCTGCTCATAGGTTTCTATTAATCGATCTATCTGTTCAAAAAGGCGATTGTCCATCAATGACGTGATAAGGTCTGTTCCTGTCTTCCGTTCACAGGCCACATGATCCGATACAATATAGTCAGCAATGTCCAATTGCTGTTCCTCAACCTCCATACCCAGCTTAACAAGCCTTTTCTTAAGTTTATGCGGTTCTCGGTGATCGACGATAATTCGTAGTGGCTGAGCCATACTTTTCTAATCCTATGGTCGATATCCCTGTTCCTGCAAATTTCCAGTCAGTAGATTATTCTGAATTAAAGAATTTAGAATATTTCTAAGGTCTGTTGTAGAAATATTTGTTTCACGACTAATATCTTCCCATGGTATCATTTCTTTT
>CAZALJ010000164.1:0-5272 GCA_964485715.1 uncultured archaeon | reverse complement strand
ATTTCTCTCTACACGAAAGCTGGGCCAGAAATTGGTGTTGCTGCAACCAAAACCCATACTGCACAAGTAATTCTCCTCGCGCGCATAGCTCTTCAGGTAGAACATGATATTGGTCTCTTAAACACAAATGAATTCGCTCATACTCTTGAGAGCCTTATTACAGAGACTCCACGAATAACTCGCACAGTCATAAATCAAAACGAATTCAAAGCAAAATGGCTAGCTTCAGAAATTGCAAATCAACATCATGCTTATTTCCTTGCAAGAGGTTTTAACATGCCTATAGCTCAAGAAGGAGCATTAAAACTTAAGGAAATTTCATATATTCATGCGGAAGCATTTCCTGCGGGTGAAAGTAAACATGGACCTATTGCGATCGTGGAACCTAATTTTCCAGTAATTATGATTGCTCCAAATGATTGGACAGCCAAAAAAATGTTAAGTAATGCTGAAGAAATGCATGCACGAGGCGCATATATTATATCTGTAACAGAAAAGGAGCATATTATTAACGAACGATCTGATTACTCGTTTATTATACCCAGATCATTTTCACCTCTGCTTAGGCCAGTGACATATGTATTACCTTTACAAATGCTTGCTTATTATGCTGCTGTCCGTCGTGGATTTGACCCTGATAAACCAAAGAATTTGGCTAAAACAGTCACAGTTGAGTAGACAGTCTCAATATTTTTGTGATTCTATTCTATTACACTGCATGTTTAACGTCTTTGATCAGGAAATCCAACGATTTATAGGCACTGCTTCATTTTTATTAGAGTAATGATGACTCGGCTGATACTGACGGATTAAGCGAGGAGCCCCCTTACTTGTAGGGGGGTAGTTCACTAGAGCAGTGTTATTAGCTTTTCAGATCGTTCAGGTTTCTCCCCCTCCTCTTCTTCCCCTTCTACTGGAATTCTGTAAAATTTATTTTCATTTCCTACCTGTACACAGATAGCTCCTGGAAGATGGTGCCGAGGATCCAATTTTTCAGAAAAATCATGAAAATGATGTACAATTTCATCTCTAGTGTCTGATACTGCAATTACTCGGCTGCCATACAGCAACACCCACTTCCCCTTACAAATCGCTTTTCTTAAAAGAGCTTGTATGCTCCAGTAGGATTTTTCCTCTTGAAGATAGTGGTCTAGGAGTGTCAAATGATTTCTTCCTTACAATTGATGACAATTGCACTGATAGGAAAAAAATCATGTAACCTCCTGAATACCTATTAAAAAAGCTTATGGTTGGATATTTTTTCCAACGGAAAAATACCTCTCTAAATCCATAAAATGTCTAATTAACCCTCAATGAAAGAGTATGAAGTTCAATTAATAATAAAAGTTGATTTTTTTCTGATTTATCATCTCATCGGAGTTTGAATTTAAGAAATAAGAGGAAAAATCAAATTGGTTCGAAAAGAATCCAAAAATGTACTGCTAAACCTAAAAACAGACTCATGACAACCAACCGAATCGTGGAGCCAATTATCCGTTCACGAATCGTTCGATCTTTACTTGTTTCTACAAAAAAAACCAACCACAGAGTTGATAAAATACCTAGAACTGAGAAAATTAGTGCAAGAGGATAATAGAGATTTTCGTCAAAATAGATAGGGTTTCCAAATATATTTAAATTGGGTTTCCAACCAGGAAGGGCGTCTGTGTCTTCACTCTCAGTTGTTGTAGTTGTTGTAGTTGTTGTGTTAGTTGGAGTTGTTGTGGTATTGGTTGTATTATTTTGCGATATAACCTTTGGAATCTTAATTTCAACTGTTAAGATGTACGGATTAGGATTGTCTTCGTTTGCATAAGATTGGGATTTATCATTCCATGACTTTGGTAAAGCAAAAATCACTGAGCTAGAGAGGACATTAATTAGTATAATCAATGAGACAATACTGATAATTAGACATCGAGAACTCTTAGGATGCATTGTTTTTCCTAACTCCAAGGATTGGGCTCAAATTGAAGCCTCTTTCATCGAATTTTGCTTAAAAAGGGAAGTTTAAAAAAGGTTGCTTAAAAGCAACTTTCTTTGTCTTCTTTGAAAGATTTCGTTCAGATTGGTTTGCACTATCAAAAAGAATTTAGTTATTTTAAGAAAATGTTTTTTCAGCTTTGAGAGGCATATAAAAGATTCTTTTTTCATTAAAGCGCTGATAGTCTAGTCTGGTTAGGACTCCAGCCTTCCATTCACACTAAAGAGGAGATAGCTGGCTACCCGGGTTCAAATCCCGGTCGGCGCATTTAACTCGTGAAATTTTTTTTTCATGAGGGTATGTATCGTAAAATTGCGCTAATTCCTCCGAAATTTTGGATTTGTCGTCCTTCTTCAGTTTGTGGATTGATTATCTCTATTGTAGCACCTGTTTTTTCAGCCAAATCTCCCAGATCCATGATAAGATCTTTTTGTTCGACCTTCCACTTAATTAGCTGGCATTGAGAGCACTGTTGTTTTTTAAAATTTTCCGTGTATTTCTCTACTTCAGCTGGTTTCAGCGTTTTCTCTTCTTTATATTGACAATTCTGGCATGTGGTTTTAACTCGAATTAATTCGATTCCCTTAGATATTAGTAAAACGTCAACAGCTCCCATCAGAAGGTTTTCACGAACCTCTTTTTCTCCATAATTGGCCTTTCCTACCATTAATGCATCTAGGAACTGATGAACAAGTCGTTTTTCCTCTATAAGAGCAACACCTTCTAAGATGTCGTGTGATTCTGTTACAAGTTCGCTAATCCCACTTCTATCTCCTCCATATCCTAAATCTTTAATTCCTACAATTTTATCTCCTAAACGGTTATCAAAATGCTCCACAACTTGATCTTTTATTTGACCTGGTCCACCAATAATCACCCCCTTTAATTCAAATTGAGCATCTTCGATAAAAAATTGTTTCATATCATCTGCGACACGTTTTAGGAATCGTGCAACTGCTTCTACACGTAGCCTAGCAAAACGTACGCTACTTTGGCCGCCTTTTCGATGTTTTTTAGCAGCACCACTTCGGGTGCTCTTTACAATCTCAACATGATCTCCTTTCAACGTTGCTATTGTGGCTTTCGCACTATCAATAGCTAATAAGGCGTAAATATCTTTTTCAACCAATCGGTCAATCAAATAATCGACATGAAAGCGGTTATCACATACATACAATTTACGAGATATTGGCTCCGGAGGCTCAAACACATAAGATTCAATTTTGTAGTCTTTATGACCAGAATCTGCTGTTACTCCTGCAAATATTGCTATCCCCGATGCTGGTGATTTATGCCCATACAGTCTAAGCTTTCCAATTACATTTCGTAAGGCTGAAATAACGTTTTTTTGCGTAAACTTGCTCCGAATATTGGTAGCAGTACCCACTTCATCTGTTAACTCTTGTACAAAATCAGCGATAGCTCTGGCAGGGGGCACATATAACGATATTAAACAAGTGCTGCCATCTGGAGATTCTTTCTCTTGCAAGTCAGTGAGCATTTTCTCGTACTTATACTGTTTATAACTCATCCCACATCACCCAAATTGAGCTTTAGTAAATTCATTCATGTTCCTTGATTTGAGAACTTAATTAAAAAGAATCTAGTCAATAGTCTATCATTACTGAATATTTTAGATAATTCTTTATAAGCTCTTTTACTGTCAGCTGTTGCCAATCACAAGTTGGTGAGTATTCTACAAAATCAATACTGAGAAGAGTAGCTGAATTTTTTCGGCATAATCGCGTAATCTCTCTTAAAGTGGATAAGATGTCATTAGACTGCTTCTTTATGCTTTTTCTCTTATTCTTAATGAAAACTTCCAAATTTGGGAAGAAATTCAAGGATTTTCCTAAAAGGACTGGGGATCCCAACTGATTATCTTTGTTTTGTTTCGTAAGCATCTGTTCGAAATTCATAGAATGACCAATTATCTTGTCTCGATGCCAATAATTCGAATAACCTAAGAAATTCGTTTGAGAAAACCGATAGTAATCCAAGTCTAAACTAAGGTAAATCTTTTTACCTCTTAACCAAGTAAGAAAATCACGGTTAGAGATAATACTGTCAATATCTGGTACGAGAAAAGCTAAAGAAGACTCAGCATGTTTAAAATCATAACTAGTTGCGGCCCATCCTCCAACTACAGCAGTAATACTTGCAAGCTCTTTAGTAATCCATGCTCCATGTATGAATTCAGAATCTAACAAGTCAAGATGGGCATCAAGTGTAACAATACCAAAATTGTCCCCAAATTCTTCCCAATAATCCAATGATATGTAACGAGAAGGAGCATGGGAAGTTGCTATATTAATGACCTGGCGATTATCTTCCCAAGAAACCTCAGAAATATCGGAAAATCTCTTAGTACCCATTATTTCTTCATGGACGGATCCTTTGAGTAAAGAATGGAATTGTTTCTTGAAATATGGATCAATTAACCCAGAAAAATCGATATGTGGATATTTTTTTTCTAATTCTTGAATTTTCATAACAGTCCAGTACTCTTCAGCCCAGAATAATGTTGTACCATATGTTTGAGCTGGAAGACAATACGGAAACACTGTTGTGGTCTTTGAATAACTATCAGAAAAGAGATTGTTGTTGGTCATGATACATTCATTGATTTTGAATCACTGTTCCAACATTTTTTCCCTGGATTGCCTTTTTGATTTTATCTGCATTAGCATCTGTAATAATGATACGAATATTGGTACGTTCGCATATTTTGGCGGCAATGAGAGTAAATGGAGCATTTGACCCAGCATCCAAAGATAAGGGAGATACAATTTCATAAAACTGATTGTAAGTTAAATTAGTGTATTTTTTCGCATCTGAATGTTGATTCGGATCCTTATCGTAAATACCATCAACATTCGTTACGTTTACAAGGATTGGAGAACCATATAAATCTGCCAGAATAGCTGCATCTTCGTCTGTTTTAATAGCAGGTAAAAATCCTCCAGATAATCCAATGTCATAAACCTGAAGATGTTCAGTTAAATTTTTCACGGTAGTAGGTAAGATGGGAGAACAGTGTCCCTTAAAATAATAGGTTAACAACTGGGCATTAAGCCAGGTGGCAGTAATTCCCATGTAGTCTCGTTCACCCTCGGTCAATCCATCAGGTAATCCTTTAATGTATTGACGAGCAACTTTCCCACCACCACACACAATCATAAATTTGTATTGGTGAATGAGCTCTTTAATCACGTTAGAAAAATCTCCAAGGAATTGGTCATCAATTTCGCCAGGGTTGATGATGCTTCCACCCAAAGACAATGTAAT
>CAZALJ010000163.1:4126-5273 GCA_964485715.1 uncultured archaeon | reverse complement strand
CGTATTCTTCATAGTATTTAGCGAATATGTCAAAAAGACGCTTTCGTAAAGGACTGATCATTTTGATATCCTCGATTAAAAATAATATATGGATATCTTATAATGATTTCTATTTTATGAATTTCAGAATTTTGGTAAATAGAAATTAAGATCCTGGATAAATTCTTTACTTGGTTAATCAAGAGAAATAATAGGTAGAAAGATTGATTTTTCGCGTCCAAAAATTTGGGTAAATAAGTCCTGATCCAGTTCCAAATAGAACGATAGATTCAGAAGGAGAAATAAAACCCGAGTCTAATAATTTCTCAACCCCTGCATAAGTAGCTGCGCCTTCAGGTGATTGCATAATACCTTCTGTTTTTGCAAGTTTTTTCATTGCCACAAGTATTTCTGAGTCTTCAATGTCAACTGCTGTTCCGTTCGATTCATATAGAGCATTTAATATTAAATAATCCCCCATAGCTATTGGAACACGTAAACCTGGAGCAATTGTTTGAGCATCTTCCCAAAATGTAGCTAATTTCTTTCCTTCCTGAAAAGCTTTCACAATGGGAGCGCAACCAGAAGACTGAACGCTAACCATCTGTGGCCGTTCAGAATTAATTAGTCCTATGGATTCTAATTCATCAAAAGCTTTCCACATTCCCACGATTCCTGTTCCCCCCCCTGTAGGATAGATAATTACATCAGGAATATTCCATTTGAATTGTTCAATGATTTCAAAAGCCATCGTCTTTTTTCCTTCCACACGATAAGGTTCTTTAAGAGTAGAAACATCGAACCAGCCATTTTTTTCTACTGCTTTCTTACATTCTTCTGCAGCATCCGTGATAAGCCCTGGCACAAGCTGTAAATCCCCTCCCATAGCAATAACTTCGCTTTGTAATAAATGTGGTGTATCTTCTGGCATAAAAACATGTGCATTAGTTTTTGTGCAAGCTGCATATGCTGATAAAGCAGCGCCAGCATTCCCCGCAGTAGGAATGACAAAATCTTTAATTCCTAGTTCACAGCCCTTCGAAATAGCAGCACAAAGACCACGACTCTTGAATGTTCCTGTAGGATTTTGACCCTCATCTTTGAGAAATAAATTCTTTAAACCCAACTGATTTCGAAGCGATAAAATTGGTGTCCATCCTTCTCCTAA
>CAZALJ010000163.1:0-4026 GCA_964485715.1 uncultured archaeon | reverse complement strand
ATCAAAGCTGTTGCCGCACCTGTCAATTGAATTGCATTAGCATCAGTTCCAGTCCCTCGATGCCAGGCCATTTTCTGATATGGGATCTTGTTATTCTCTGCGGTATCAACCAACCGTTTATAAAGTACAGGATTAATATTGGGGCCTATAACGATTATTGGTCCTCCACCAAGTTTAGTATCGCCTACCAACTTCTTCTTAACTTCTGGTGCATCTGCTGCATGGCCAACATCAAATGCAATACCGACTTGAGGTTCTATAGCTCTAGCAGCAACAGTAGCTCCTCGTAGGCCTATTTCCTCTTGAATTGTTGATACACCGTAAACCCCAGCATAGAAATCTTTATCTTTAGCTAATTCTTTCATTATCTCCGCGACAATAAATGCTCCAATGGCATCATCAAATCCAGCTGCAACTGCAAAATTATGATCACCCAATTTTTGAAACCCATAATCAAAAACAGCAAAATCACCAACGTCAACCTTTTTCTCTGCTTCTTCCTTTGTTGTACAACCAATATCTATAAACAATTTTTCCATTTCGGGTACTTTTTTCCTTTCCTCAGGTTTCATTAAATGAATGGCTTTCTTTCCAATAACACCAGGGATGATACCCTTTTTTCCATTGACTTTCACTCGTTTACCAGGCAAAGTGGTGACATCAAAACCTCCCAATGGTAAGAACCATAAATAACCATTTTTATCAATATGAGTTATTTGAAAGCCAATTTGGTCAATATGACCAGCTAACATTATTTTAAAAGGATTATCTGGATTTATTACTGTATAGAGATTTCCTACACGGTCTGCATATATTTTATCCACATCTTTTTTTAGATATTCCTTAATTCCTCGCTGTGCTGTTAATTCGTAACCTGTGGCTCTAGGGGTCGTTACTAATTTCTTTAAAAAAGCTTCATTAACTTGATAAGACATTTTACTGATCACCGTCTTGAGGTATATGCAATTAAAAATTGTAATACTTATTTTTATTGGCAAAAATAAATAGGGTAGTTACAAAGAATGTTTCTTTTCAGGATTGTCATAGTTCAAAAATATCTTTCACGAACTTCTTTCTCTTATTTAGATGAAAGGTTAAAGATGGATAAATATTTTTTTCTATATGAAAAACGATGGAACAATAGAGGTTTTCCAAATGAACATTAATAAAGTATATGACTCTCTTATAAAAGAAGCACATGACTATTGGGTACTTGAACAGATTGAAAACATCCTTGATTGGGATTTCGAAACATATATGCCTCCAAAAGGAGTGAAACAGCGCGCAGAAGAATTAGCGATGATAGCTGTCTTAAAACACGAACGAATAACTGACCCAAAGATAGGGGAACTTCTAAAGAAGATAAAAAATGACCCTGATTATTCTTCTTTAAATAAGGTAAAGAAGAGGAATGTTCAGCTAATCGAACGGAAGTATGAGAGGGAATCCAAAATTCCCAAAGATTTAGTGGAAAGAATAGCTAAACAAAAACCTATTGCCATTGCAGTTTGGAAAAAGGCTAAGGAGGAAAAGAATTATACACTTTTCAAACCAGAGCTTGAGAAAACAATTGAACTTGTTAAAATGAAAGCTAAATACTTGGATCCTAGAGGAAATCCTTTAGATGTAGTTATGGAAAAATTTGAACCTGGAGTGACATCAGAAATAGTAACTAAACTGTTTAATGAGTTAAAAGAAGGAATAATTCCTATTATCCAAAAGTGTGTTAGTTCACCAAATCAGCCTAATATTTCTCTGATAAAACGGAAATGTCCTATCGAAATGCAAAAACAATTGTCTGAAGACATATCAAAATTGGTTTGTTACGATCTGGAAGGAGGTAGGATTGATGAGACAGAACATCCATTTACATCAGGATATTATGACGATGTTCGAATAACAACTCATTATTATGAAGAGGATTTTTCTAATTCCTTCTATTCCGTACTCCATGAAGCGGGACATGGAATATATGACCAAAACCTCTCACAGGAATATAAATATCAATTTGTGGGAGATTCAGCTTCATATGGGTTTCATGAGTCTCAATCACGTTTCATTGAAAATCTCATTGGTCGGAGTCGTGAATTTTGGGAATATTATCTACCCAGACTTAAGAAATTAACTGGTGAAATTTTTTCAGACGTAGAATTAGACTCTTTTGTCCGTGCAATCAATGAAGTCAAACCCTCGAAAATTAGGGTTGAAGCAGATGAGGTCACCTACTGTTTGCATATAATAATTCGTTTTGAAATAGAACAAGCCCTTTTAACTGGTAAGATTACTACAGAGCAATTACCGTCTGTTTGGAATGAAAAATACAAAGAATATCTCGGTGTGCATATTGAAAATGACTCTGAAGGTGTATTACAAGATACTCATTGGGCAGGTGGATCCTTTGGCTATTTTCACAGTTATGCGCTAGGAAATATTTATAATGCACAAATGTTAGCTAAAATGACTGAAACTATTCCTGACTACAAAGAGCTAATGAAGAAAGGTGATCTTAAACCTATCATAAATTGGTTTGTTGAAAACGTACATCAACATTCGAACCTATATGATCCTCTAGAACTAATTGAAGTAATCACAGGTGAAAAAATCAACACTAAATATTTCATAGATTATTTAGAAGATAAATTCTCAAAAATTTATGGATTTTGAAACAGAATAGCAGAATCGTTAAGAAATTCACTCAATATAACTAGTTTTAAATAAGTGAGTTATTTAATTACATAATAGCATTCAATAAAAGTTTTTTATTTGAGAGAATATAGTTATTCTACCATGATAACATTTGTACTAAATTTGATGGGGTAAAGAGACCATGTGTCCTAATGACAACTCTGATGAAAAAATTTCATCAGAGCTGCTAGAGAAATTGTATAGCGATGCTGGGAAAGCTGAAATTACTGAGTTAGCTAAAAAGGTTTCTCAATTAAAAAGCCAACTTAAAATCTCTAATGAGGTTGCAATTGGTATTAAAGAACAGTTCAGCCAAAGTTATGAAGAGGCAAAAAGTAGTATTGCATTAGTTGGGGGCTCACCAGACGATGTTGCAAAAATGTGGGGGTACAATTTTGGGGCTTTACTTTACCATTACTTAGAAGAAAGAGACACAATAGAGGGTAGACAAGCACTTTCCTTCATTAAGATGCAATTAGGACACGAATTGAATACTAGAATTGGTGGATCTGAAATTCAATTTGCCAGTTTTGTTCTCGGACTTTCTCTGAGGTTTATGCGAGGATTTGAGAAACTTAAGCAAAATTTAAATGAGCTCGAAGAGACAATTAACAAGTTTGAACATGATTTTGTTGAACAATCTAATGAAGAAAGTGATAAAAGACCTGATTTATTTGGTAGAAAACAAAAATAATCATTAAAATAATGTAAGACTACTGTCTCTTTATTAAAACAATCCTATGGCCCTAGAGTTTCATTTACGTAAGAATTTGTCTAAAGAATTTTAAATAAACAATTCTAGATAAAAAATTTTTAGAGAAAAAGAATAATTTGTTTTAAAATGCAATTATTTTTTGATTATTAACTAATACTTTTTGGGGAGCTCACATCAGCCAAATGATATCAATTCGTAATACTCATATGACTTTGCGGTAAGATTTACTAGAAATAGTCAAAAATCTAATACAAAAAATCGTCAGGTGGGAAATATACAAATTATATTCCCCCTGTATTCTCAACTGTCCCCTTAAATAGCGATTGGCGTGAGAATTGTGGCCTTAAGGCAACAAACGGATACTTTTCACCAAATATTCGTACAAGTGGTGAAATTTAATGAAAATTCCCGATCATTCAGAGATAGAACTCTACCCTATTCAAAATTCAGAATCGGATGTGATAATTCAGAGCTCTTTCTCGAAAAAGATTCGGGGTTCAAATTTTAAGGATCAGGCTACAATCTTCATTGACACAAAGCAACGCGAATGGTTATGGAAAAAATTACCACCCTTTTCCTTGATTCAAGAGTATATTGTATCTTCTTTAGCGTTTGATCTTGGAATA
>CAZALJ010000162.1:0-5276 GCA_964485715.1 uncultured archaeon | reverse complement strand
AAGTCCGAGCTTTGGCATGGTTCCAACTTTGGGGTCTATTATTGGGAAGTTTTATATCATTCTGAAAAATTGGTACAAAGAATTCTTGATTAAAGTCATTCAAAGGAATAAATGCAAAATATGTCGCAAAATAAATTAAATAGATGATAGTGGCTAAACTAATCGAAGTTAATAACAGTGTTAAAGTCAATCTTTTGTTGAATATTCCAGCTGTATCTATAGGACTTCTATCCATGATATCCTTAGGAAGGCCATCAATGATTAAAGCAAGGGGAGGAAAAGAATGTGCAATCCCAAAAATATATGCCCTTTGAAGATGATCCATTAATTCAAACCCAGGAATGAAACCTGAGATGAATGAGGCACCAATATAACAACCTGCTTCCGCTAGATTAGCACAGATATAGAAAAAGATTACCACTCGGATCCTTTGAAAAAGAGCACGACCCTCTCGAATTCCTGTCACAATGGAATTAAATGAATCATCAGCAATAACAAGATCAGCAGCTTGCTTACTTACCTCTGTTCCAGCAATACCCATAGCTATCCCAGCATCAGCCATACTAAGAGCAAGAGCATCGTTGACTCCATCACCAGTCATAGCTACAACTCGCTGTTGCTGTTGATACCGTGCAACAATGATTTGCTTGTCTTGAGGTGCCACACGTGCAAAGACTCGTGTATTTGTAAAATCCTTATCAGCTAGTTCTGAAGCCATTTTCCCTTCATGCGTCTGGTGTTCCTGTAGATACACCATGCCTATATTATTAGCAATGGATGAGGCTGTCACAGGTGAATCTCCCGTAATCATAATTGGTGTGATCCCTGCTTGGATTGTTTCATTGACAGATTCATCAACACGATCACGAGGAGGATCTAGTACCGCAACGAAGCCTAAGTAGGATAGGTTGACTTCTATTTCTTCTCTTTCCTCTTCTCCCTTCTTCGGAAGTTTATCTATGTTTTTATATGCTAGAGACAATATCCTATAGCCTTGGCCCGCATATTTCTCCACAAAATTCATTATCTTCTTTTTATCATCTTTTTTTAATTTCTCTTCTTTTTTCTTTCTAAATCCAATGTAGTTACACTTTGGTAGGAGAACTTCTGTGGCTCCTTTACAAAACACGATGATTTCTGATTCTTCATTTTTGAAAACTTTACTCATACGTTTCAATGATGAATCAAACGGATATTCTCTCAAAAGTTCATATTCTTCTTTGACCTTTTCTTTTTCTATCCCTGTTTTATTGAATAACGATAACAGTGCTGATTCCGTTGGGCTTCCTGTCCCATCATACACATATTGGCCTGTTGCTTCGATAAGTTCTTCAATGATTTCGGAATCGTTGTTCAACATTCCAGATGTAATCAGTATTCCTAATGAGGAGTTTGGTTCGATAGATGCAGCAGCTAAAGTTTTTGCTTCCTTTTCATCAATTTTTTCAAAACCTTTTTCTAATTCGACAATTTTACCCTCTGGAGAATAACCCAAACCAGTAATATAGTAGTGCTTACCCGTACTAGCATCCCAAACCCGTTTAACTGTCATCTGACCAGCAGTAATGGTTCCTGTCTTATCTGAACATAGAATAGAGATCCTACCTAAACTTTCAATTGATGCAAGATTTCGAATAATCACTCGGTGTTTAGCCATGGCAAGAACGCCGGTAATTAATATAATCGTTGTCAATAAGGGGATATTAATCGGAACAACACTCATAGCTTTAATGATGATGTTACTTATTGAGAAAATGATTTCACCAATTAATGTGATTGGTTCGTCGAAGCTGAGTTCTCCATCTTCCAATTTATCAAGAATTACAGCTCCTTGATAGATAATTAGCAAACTGAAGACGATAACCATTCCAAATGCCAAATAATTCCCAATAGTGTTAACTTTTTGACGAATAGGAATATCTCCAGTATTCAATTCCTCTAATTCAAGGCTAATTTTGCCAAATTCTGTATTTCCTCCGGTATTTACTACTAATGCTAGACCAGAACCCATTGTCGAGAAAGTCCCATTGAAGAGCATATTCTTTCGATCACCAATAGGAGTATCTTCGACAAATGCTGATTCACCAGTTTCTACTTTAGTAACAGGAACACTCTCACCAGTTAATGATGATTCGTTTATACGTAGAGAGCTTGACTTTATTACACGAGAATCAGCAGGAATTTTGTCACCCTGAGCGATTTTTATTATATCTCCAGGGACAACGTCTTCAGTTGAAATCTCGGTCTCTTTCCCATCCCTAATTACCCTGGCTTCTGGTGCAGCCATTTTATGGAGAGCTTCAATCTTTTTCTGAGCTCTCGCTTGTTGAATAATTGCAATCAGGAAATTTACACCAACAATCACTATCCACTGGGCTGCTGTAATCCATATAGATGTATCCTCTGGGTTAATGAATAGATAAACAAGCGCTAGAAGAAGGATAAATGACGTCATAATTAAATAAATAACGATTAATGTGTTCAACAATGGAGCTAAATATACCTGCCAAAAGCTTTGTTTTGGTTTAGGAATAAGATTCAAACCATATTCGTCAAGCCTTTTTGCAGCTTCTTCTTGAGAGATTCCTTTTTCAAGATCTGTATCTAATATTTGAACAAGTTCATCTAACTCGATTGAGTGACCACTAATAGCGGTGGGTTTCTTTTCTATGTCATTAGTTGCCATAAAGATCCTTCCAGCGGCTAAAAATCCTGTGACGATGTTGATATTTAATACTTCTTTAAATTATATTTCCTACTTCACATGATAAGGCAAACTAATTTAAAATAAAGGAAGCTGACTTAGAGTCTAAATTATCCTAATTAAATTGAAAAAGATAATTTTTACAACCTAAAGTGGTTACAAATGAATGATGACTTTGATTTAATTGTGATAGGCGCTGGCCCTGCTGGTCTCGCAACAGCATTGGGAGCGAAACAAAATGGCTTAGAAAAAGTACTGGTTTTAGATCAACAGCCAGCAATCGGTCGACAATTAAAAGGACAATCCATTCACTATCGTCCTGAACTATTAACAAAGATTTTCCCGAAAAAACTCCCTACAAAGGCATTTGTTAGCGAAATTAAGGCATTTGGTAGAAATTATTACTCTCCCTCAGGAAAAAAGACATTCCACTTAGAAGACAAGATTGACAGAGTTTGGATTGATTTCCGTCTTTTCCTAACTGAACTTGCTAATCAAGCCGTAAAGGAAAATGTATTTCTTCGAGTAAACACCAAAGCAACCAACCTTTTCACATTGCCTAATGGAAGATTACAAGTATTTATTGAAGATGTGTTAAAAAACAAATCTGAAATTTTAACCTCACGACTAGTGGTTGGAGCAGAAGGAGCGAATAGTTTAACAGCACAAGTCCAGCATTTACCACAACCAGTTCCTCTTTGTCCAATTATTAGAGGGCATTTTTTTGGTGAATATAATGAAAATGATATGGAATTTCTCTTTTTCTCTGATACAAGTTTAAATGTGGCTGGGACTAGTTTTATTTTTCCTCACGGACCTCACAATGCCGAGTTTGGAGTAATAATTTACCCAGAAGTATCAATCGATCCATTACCTGATTGTTGGAAAATTTGGGATACAGTTTTAAATAGCCCTGTAGTAAGAGAAAACATAAATTTTCTGAAATTCTATGAAACATCCCTATCATCAATTCCCATGGGTGGACCAGTCTCTAGGATCTATACAAATAATTGTTTTATTATTGGAGAAGCTGCAGGACAGGTCACTCCTTCAGGGGGTTCAGGGGTTTTAACGGGGTTAGAGCTAGGTTGGCTTTTAGGTGAACAGCTTGGTAATAGTTATCCAAATTGGGGTGAAAAAACTCTTATGGATATTGAATCAGAAATCCTTAGTCATCCCACCCACGAAAAGCTTTCATTAATGGCTCAAATGATCCTTCCTTTTCGTAGAAGATTATTTAGAGAACTCAGAACATGGGAAAACATAGACAAAGAATGGGAAAACATCACCGAGATCCTTGCACTTGCCTTTGGACCAAAAAACGTATAAACAGTACTAAGAAAAATCTATCTTCGAAAAATAAAATTCACATCATTTTAAGGATTTCAATCGGCCCTCGTTCTTCATATTCTGTTATTCCGTTGATGGCCAATAATGACTTTTTTGGTATAGATTCCGATGATATAGGGGAATTTTGATTAAGTCCATCATGAATGTTCTCCTTGATAGAGTCACTATAAGATGAGATACCTTGCTCTTCATGCTCTCCACTATCCAATGTCTTTACATCAGTCCTTCCCATTAATCTTGGCAGTTGAGTACCAAGTTCCTGTTCATATTCTTGAGGAACACTTTTGTTTTAAGCTGGAACTATCACTAGCATTAGCAAAGTAGTAATAAAATCGGTATTCTACTCTTTTTCATATTTTTTTCTCCAAAGATTCCAAACAAAATCTATAAAGAATTAAAAAGTAAGAGATGTTGTTAACGCAGAAAACATTAATGCTTTATTACCTCAATTCCACCATTAATAAATGTTATTTATTCCGAAATAACTCAATTTCGAGAATTTGAAGGCCTGGAGTCATTTCGATCATGATTACCTGTATTGTGCTAGCTGCTGGTGAATCCAAGAGATTTCCAGGAAATAAATTACTTTTTGAGGCCAAACCAAACGTCACAATCATCGAATTTCTTCTGATGTCGATACTAGCCTCAAAGATTGATCGAACAATAGTGGTTCTAGGTCATGAAGCAGAATTAGTTGCCAAAAAAGTACAAAGCTTAAAGAGTGAATCACTACACACTGTTATTAATCCAGGTTATAAAAAAGGAGGCATGTCATCCTCCATTCGTCGAGGAATTGAACAGGCATTAGACAGTCATGCAATTCTGGTCACTCCTGCAGACATTCCTTTCATCACCTCAAAAGTTTTTGACCAACTAATCGACCACTTTACAGCTATTTCACCATCACCTCTTGTGATCATCCCTACGTACCAAGGACAAAGTGGCCACCCTATTTTAATCAGCTCAAAGCTATTTAAGAATGTTTTAAGAATTTCAGAAGAAAAAAGAGGGTTGAAAGAAATCATTAATCAATTTAGAGATGAGATTGTCTTTCTCCCAACAAAGTCTCAAGGAATACTGCAAGATGTTGACAGCTTTCTTGATATAATTCACCTTAAATCCAATATGAAAGTTTATGAAAACGAATGAATTTCCGTTTCTAATGGCCTAATCAAGATAGTCTCACGGACAATTTTTCTTAATTCAGCAATAATATAGAGAG
>CAZALJ010000161.1:0-5320 GCA_964485715.1 uncultured archaeon | reverse complement strand
ATGAGGTCAAAATTAAAATTATATTTGCAAGAATATGTGGAACGCGACAATATCGTGATAGCAGCTTCTCACAACAAAGAACATTTTATTAATTTTCACGAAATACATTTTCCAATAGGGAAGGAGGAATAATCATGGCTGAGAGTGTTATGATCATAAAATCTTTCTTAGTTGAGATATGGTTTATAATAAGAAACTGTTTTATCATTGTAAAATACGAAACCAGCCGTTTTTTGCATTCATACCGAACACTGTTTCTATTAATGTTTTGTTTTTTCCCTACCCTTTTGTATGTAAGTTTTGCCGGACAGACTGCTTCGCTTAAGATCTACTTGCATGACGATGGGTATGCCTGGTTTGTTGGATATGTATTACAAATTTACATCACTTTTGCTTATGTCATCAACATTTTAGTTGCTATTGTTGTAATTCAAGAATTATTCCTCCATGAATCAGCAATCGAAATTCTACTCTCAACTACAAAACGATTCGAGCTATTCACAGGAAAAACAATCACAGCTCTACTTGTATTAGTAGTGACAAGCTTATTCACATGGATTGCTTGTGTATTAGCATTCGTTACGTGGCAGCAAGAATTACCAATCACAGTTAATCAATTTTTGGAAGCATTCCTAATTTTGATTGTTGTCTCCGTTGTTCCCCTTACTGTTACCATCCTAGGTAACACTATGGTTATGAAGTTCAGGTCAATCAGTGGAATGGGCGGTGGACTTCCGATATTCGTTTTTTTCGTAATTCCATTCTTTATTTTCAGCTCTGTTTACTTAGGGTTTGCTACTGAAGAAATGCTAGATTTCTCCACGTACTTCAGAGTGTTCTTTATAACTAATTTCCATTTCATGAAAAATTTCATGACTGAAGACGAACGTATTGCAGCAAATGCTGACGTAAATGATGCTTTTACTTTCTTTGGTGCAATTGTAGTGTTATCAATAATCCTTGCTTGGATTTTCTTCTGGAGAATGGAAACCAGAAAAAGAGAGTGAGAATTGTTAATAAAGAGGGAACTCAACGTGTTACCTGACACAAAAGAAATGAAAAGACGCTTATTGAGCTATTACCAAAAGAAATACTCACATTTTAAAAAATTAAAAATTGATAAGTTGATCAGGATCACTGAAGGTTGGGAAACAGAAGTTTTTTCCTTCAACCCAAGATAATTCTATCTATTAATCATCAAATTTTATCTGCTTCTATGTGGTGAGATATTATAATTTTAGATAATATCAAACAATTTCTTTCTGAGTTTAAGAAATAGATCCCCCTGTTGGAGGGTTTTTGGATCAACTTTGCCAAGAGCTGGAATACGAAGCTTGGTTCCAGGAGAAGAATACTCAGGAATTTGAGTACGGATTTTTTGTTTCCGCCAAACACTTCCTCTTCCTTGACAAACAGGACAAGGGTTTACAGGTATCCAGCCAACTCCTAAGCAGTGCTTACAGGGAATTGGAATAAATATAGCTGCCAATGGATACATTTGCCGTCCATTTTGGCAATGGGGGCATTCGATCTGGACAGTCATTGGTTTGCTTCGTTTGCCACTACATTCCGAACATAATTGAGCTGTTTTAACAGTTGTGAGTATACTAGCCCCTTGTGTCAAGTCTTTTTGTCGAACGGAAACAGTTCGGACTAAGTGATGTTGTTGGAATTGACTTCCTTCGGGGAAGTGATAGAAAAAAGGTTTGCGAGAAATGAGGGGGCCACGTAAGCGCCACCATAGGAGAATCTGAATTTTCATAAGCTTAAGCATCTGATAAGGATCAGTTTTAATGTCTCGATACACTAATACTCCCCCCACAATGAGAAGGACTAAAGCTATCATTATTAAAAGAATTAATTGTCCTATTAAACCATTAAATAAAAGAAATAGGGCAATAATGACCAGATTGGTCTTCAGAAAAAACCAGATCATCCATTTTCTGGCCTCGTCTGAAATTTCGTTAGTTAACATGCATAATCAGCTTCTAAAAGCAAAAAATACTGGTCATTCTCTTTGTTGTAGCTTCCAAGAAATGAATAGATAGAGATTTTGTGGAAAATCTCTTCTTCAGAGAATTGCTTTTTCTATTCCTAGGGTGATTTTAACATGCCTATTGCGGACTTCTAACTCTTTTACATTGTCATTATTTTCAAGACATTTTATAACAATTTGTTTCTATAATCAAGGAATAGACGTGAAATTTCTCTAAAGTAGCTGATCTTTAGCAAGGTTTAAAAAATATGAAAGAAGTTGGAAAGTTAATGATTTCTTCTGACCGTGGCTTCTGCCCTTTCAGAGTAGCGAAGCCTAATTTTCAAGCAGGTTGCGTCCTCCAACTAGGAAAAGATACTTTCTGTTATACACGAGATCAACGGCCATTAATACGCTGTGAATCAGAACAGCAGCAAAAATATTACTATACTTGTCCTTTAGTAAAAAAATTGGAATTGTCAAGTGAGATATACGAAGAAATCGATAAGATTGTTTCCTCATTCCTAATAATTCAGGACGAACAGGAGTTGACAATCAATTTGTGGCCGATCTTTTGCCGTGATTCTAAGATCACAACTCCAAAAAAGGAATCAATCACAATCAAAGGGAAGGAAATCCAACAGCTTAGCCAAAATGTGAGGGATAAATTACAAGAAATCGTTCTTAATCTCACTTAGGCCTGTATTAATTCTTCTACAAAAACATTTCATCTTCTTTTTAGAATATGACGGATTTATAACGGTAGAAGCTGAATTCAGTCATTAAAATATTTTTTTTATGATTCTTAACCTGTTTATCTGATTTTTTTTTGGGGAAGATTTAAAAAATATGTTGAGCCCTGAATTAGTGATGGAATACCCTAGTTTAGGTTGGTGTCCCTTTCGCATAGAAAGGCACGATTTCCAAGCGGGCTGTATTCTCCAACTAGGAAAGGACACTCTATGTTATTCACAGGATGTCCGTCCTCTGATAAGACAGGGTAACCATTATTTCTGTCCCCTTTTAAATTTCACATTATCTAGTAAGACTTACCATGAGATTGAACTCCTACTTGCCCCTCTTCTGAAAGTTCAAGATGAGCACAATACAGGAATAAATGTCTGGCCCATGTTATATGGATGGTCTAATCCTAAATACGAAGCAGTCACAATCCAAGGGAAGGAACTACAAAAACTCAGTGTCCTGGTGAGAGAAGAATTAGAAAAAATCATATATAACCTTACGTAGACCTGATAAAAGACTATATACCAAGAAATTCTTTCACTAACTCCCACATTATTTCTTTTTGATCTAATAACTGGTGGTTTCCATCTAACGTATAAAGTAAGACTTGTTGATTGAGATCCGCAAATGTTTGACTCCATGCTACTGGGACAACTTCATCTGATTTTCCATGGAGGATCAAAGTAGGAATTGAAATCTCCACATTTATGAAGTCTGGGGGGGAATTTGTTAAAAGATCTTCATAAAAAGTGTAGTTCAAAGGGATTTCTCGATTATATCGATAATGAGAAACCAGTACGAACCCTTGTTTTTTCCAAAGGGAAGGGGTGATTCCATGTATCTTGCATACAGAAGATGCCGAAAATCGTAAAGCTGGTGCCATTAAAATTAGCTTTCTGATCCTTTCAGGATGTCTACTTGCATACCAAGTCAATAAAAATCCCCCAAAACTTGACCCAAATAAAAATAAGTGTTCTTTAGGATAATTTAGTCCAATATACGAATGGAGATTTTCTAGTAACAAAGATGTCGTTAAATTCCTAAAGCTCTCTTCATCAGGAATATAATCGAATATATCAAAAGTTACACCTAGAGATGTGAACTTATTCTTAAAAAATTGAGCTTTATCCGATTGGGGTCCAGAAGCAAAACCATAAAGGTATAAAATTATCATAGTAATCCTTCTCATGTAGTAATTGGCTAGTTGACTTATAAAATGCATTTCAGTGTGGAAACTGTTTTAATCACATTCTTTGGGGAATAATAAAAAAGTGAGAAAAAAGAGAATTATCCATTAAATTTCGTGATCTTGATTATTGTTCTTCTTTACGTAATTCTTTTTTATCTACCTTTCCTATGACAGTAAGTGGCAATTCTTCACGTATTTCAATGATTTTAGGTACCTCAAAAGGCGCGACTTTCTTCTTTGTCCATTTAATAATCTCCTCCTTTAAGTTCTCTTTATTTCCATTGTACTCGTAATCTGAAGAAAGCGCAACATATGTTTTCACGAGTTCGGAACCTGGTCGCTCTGGATCTGGAACGCCTATAGCAGCAATCGTATCAATTGCGGGATGTTTGGTCATTATGTTTTCTAGCTTACTTGAAAAGACTTTGTAACCACTCACGATTATCATATCTTTTGTCCGATCAACAATACGTAGGTACCCATCTTCATCGAAAATTGCAACATCACCAGAGCGAATATACCCCTGCTCGTCTATTACGTTTTCAGTTTCCTCAGGTTTTTTCCAGTACCCCTTCATCACTTGGGGGCCTTTTACACAAATTTCACCAGGTTCTCCTATTTCAACTTCTTTCCCTGTTTCTGGATCAACTAATTTTATGTCAGTATTCATGAGGGGCAGCCCAATCGTACCTAATTTCTTAACTCCTCGATAGGGGTTCATTGTGGTTAAAGGAGATGTTTCTGTCATCCCATAAACTTCCAATAATTTCCCATCCCCTACAATACTCTCTAATTCTTTTTGTGATTCGATAGGAAAGGGAGCTGCTGAAGATATACAAGTATCTACGTTGGAGTGCTCTAAATTTTTAAATTTAGGGTTCTTTAAAAGTATCTGGAAGAGAGAAGGCACGTTCACCAAACAAGTTGGTTTGTATTTCTTAATCAATTCAACAATATGACCAGTATCACGTGGATTAGGAATAAGTAATTGAGGCCAGCCGAGATAGATGCAATTCTCACAGAAAAATAACCCTGCTACGTGAAAAAAAGGGAATCCTGAGAGAGCAATCCCTCCTGCTTTTTCCCAGTTGAGCCATTTCATTGTCATCAGAATGTTAGACATAATATTACGGTGAGTGAGCATTGCTCCTTTTGGAGGTCCTGTGGTTCCCCCCGTATAGAGGACAAAGGCGAGGTCATCAGGGGTTAATGTGATTTCTGGTAAGTCCATTGTATAATAATCACTTATAATAACATCCATGAATTCTATGACCGTCTTTCCACTTAAAGGGAAGACTTTTCCAGTAGGGATCTTACCTGTAAGCTTGCCCAAAATCTGCTTAATTTTAGGTAAAAAGTCCCCTATACTCGTTGTCACGAATAGTTTTAATTGTGGCAAACTGGGCGTAATT
>CAZALJ010000160.1:0-5364 GCA_964485715.1 uncultured archaeon | reverse complement strand
GCTTCCTTATTTAACATTCAAGAAGACCGTAGAAAATTATTAGATATTGATCTTGGATTTGAATGGAGTAATCCCAATATCTATTCTTTAATTGAAGAGATTATTATGAGAGAGGGATTGGGAGACCAATTATCCCGTGGTGAAGATTACCTGTATCAACAGACAAATGAGCCTTCTCCTATGATTAAAAGTCAAATAGGAGGGATGTTTTATTATCCTAATATCCTAGGCTTGAGTTTAGCGACGAGTATTTCCCCATATGGAGCTAATAATTTCCGCTCTAATTATATGATCTTTCCTGAACTACTAGGTTATCCCTTTAAGCTCAATCCCAATTCTAAGAGGGGAAAAGTCAAAACTATTATACTATTTGAACAAATAATGGCTGTTTTAGATTCCCTTGTATTATGTTCTAGATATCTTCCTATTTTCTTGCAGATGCGTGGAAGATTTACTTGGCTATCGTCTGACCAACGTAATCGCCTCTTCCAGCTTTTCCCGAACCCTTTAATTGGAGGCTTAGGATTGGAATTGGATACTGTATTACCTGTTCTTAGAAGTGTATTCGATGAGACACTAACTTTTAAAAAATTATTAGCGATAGGAAATCGCATAACACTTTTAGAACGAATTTTTAACACACGGATGGGAATAGCCCGCGATGAAGATCGTTTTGCTAATTTTCTTAAAAAGAGACCTGATTTTTTTAAGAAGCATGAGGAGCTGCTTACACAGTATTATTCCCAAAAAGGATTGACTCCAAAAGGGATGGTAAAAAAGCAAATTTTACAGAAGACGGGTCTACTGGGGTTAATTACCATTTAAGAAGTGTTTTCCTAGGAGCTTTTCTTTCCTATTGATTTTATCCGAAGAGATGTCCCCTTAAGTAAGTTTATTAAGCTTGAAAGATACAACACAAATTTTTCATCTTTGCTAGTGAAACCTAGGGTATCTGGTGCAACTAGAGCAGATTCCTCGTCTTGAATCACTAAAAGACCTATTAGCTTCTTAGCCTTTAACTTGTGGAAATTAATATTAACTTGTTTACCAACCTCGGCAATCCATTTCTTGCCTTTTTTAGTGAAATCAAAGTTTGTAATAATAAAGATGCGTTTTTCTGAAGGAATAGTCTTAAGATCGGCAACACTTAAGAAAGTCGGGTTCGATGTAACAATAGTCACTTGTTTGGATGCTGTATCAATCATATCTTTTATGATCTCATTCTTTGCCTCATCATTGGCTAATTTAATTAAACGAATTGCAGTTATCGGTTTAACACGGGAAGTTTCAGTAACCAAAGTTTGTAAGATCCCTTTATATTGGTTGTTTGAGTCCAATAATTGGTCGAAAAGCTCATGAGATCTATCGAGTACCTTGAAGGTTTGTTTTTCTAATTCTTCTGTAACATTTTGGGTAAGTTGGGTAGCTTTACCTGTGAGAGCGAGAGAAGTCTTGTCAAGATCATTATCGTAAGAGTCAAAGTTAGCAATAATGTTTTTTCTTGAATCTTGACTAGTCTTTTCGTAGAGCTGTAATATTTCTTCTTTGAAATTCGCAAGTTGATTAAGGAGACTTTCATTTTGTTCAGTGATTACTGTTGTTAATTTCGAAAATATATCCTGAATTTCTTCTCGCGATTTGTCAACCTCATTGATAGTCCTTTGAACACCATCAGCCAAGTCGATGGATAATGATTCGATATCTTGAGTTGTTGATTGCGAAAAATCCCTCAAAATTCCATTCAATTCTGTTTTCATCTCAGAAAAATCAAGATTCTCACGTTCTTCTTTCAGGTAACTATGTAACTGATTTGTTAAGGTTGTTTGTGAACTTGAAATCAGATCGCTGAAATCTTCTAGATAAGTAGAAATATCTTCCTCTGTTTGCGTGTGAACTGCCTCGTAAGATGTGGTTAATTCAGGGATCAATTGTTGATCAAACTGCTCAATATGTACCTTTAAACTTTCAGAAATTGCTGACCTCAAACGTTTATTTGCTTGTTTGACCTTTGTTTGGATTTCGAGTAGTCCAAAAATGTCTTCCTTGGAAGTCTCAAGACTTAAAATCATATTGAGAGATTGTATTACCTGCTCAACATTCGTTTTCACAATTACCTCTAGATTTTCGAGATTTGTTTCAATAGCTTTATCAATCGCATTTGCTACGTCTTGTAGTGTAGTTTTAGCTTTTTGTATCTGTTTATTCCAGTTTGTCATAAGTTTTGTGAGACTTTCCTCTGTTTTCTCTTCGAGTTCATTATTTGAGCGTGTACGCTCCTGAATTAAATCATCAAAAACCTGAGAAAATTCTTGAGCCTGTTCTGGTATTTTTATCTTGAATTCTTGGTCTTGACGTTCAACAAAATCCTTAATTTCAGAATTTAAGTTTTTTACGGCTTCTTCCAACTCGGTTTTCAGAATTTGAATCTCATCTTGAATCATTTTGGCAGATTTTTCAACTTCAGATGTGACAAATCCCGTAGTAACGTCAATTTGACTTTCTAAGTCTGTCAAAGAGTCAGTATAGTACATATCTATGTTTTCTGTGATTTTTTCGAGACCATTTGTTGCAACCTGTAAAGAATCATTAATTACCGCTGTAAGTTTTTCTCCACTTTCTTGAAACTGTCGTAATAAGCTAGTGACCTCACCAGTAGTAGAATCAGAATAGCCGCTATAAAAGGATTCTAACTCCTCCATGGCCTCTTTTACACCTTTATTCTGATTAGAAACTTCTGATTCAATCTGATTGATAAAAGATAGAATATCAGTAGACCCTTTGTCTTGATATTTATCAATATTCGATTTATGTAAATCAATAACTTCATTTGTTGAACGATGACTCTCTGTGATGAAATCAGCAACATCTTTCTGACTTTCTTCTAGAGTTTTCTTAAGACTAGTCTTGAAGGTCGAAAATTGTTCCGCACTTTGGATGGAAAATGCATCAATCGTCGAAAGCAAGTTACTTTGTTGATTTTTATTATTGTCATCTATTAAATTAAGTTGTTTCTCTAATTCGACAGTAAATTCAGCTTTTATTTGACTAAAACCCTCTTTAATAACATCAAGGGTTCGATCTATATGACTCTGTAAAGTACCATCTAACTGTGTAATGAATTCACGAGATTTCGTTTGGTTCTGAGTGAAAACTGTGTCGACATCATTTTTCAGTTGAGTAGTCGAATTTAAGAGTGAACTTTCAACACCAGTAATGATGTTTTCTGAAAATACTCGATCATTAATATCCGCAAATCCCCCCTCCATTGTACTTATTACCTGCTGAAAGTTACGAGCGATAGCATCAAGCTCAGTGTTCATGACTTTAGCTCTTTGCTCAAATCTATGATCAACTTTTTCCAAATAAGCCTCTTGTAGATTAGAAACTGTATTACTTAGTTGTGCCAAGGAATTGATAACTTTTTGAATTTCATTTTGACTTTCTTCAATTGTTTCTTGAAATACTGCATCAATTCTCTTCTGAGAATTAGTTAAAGAGTCATAAATGTCGTTAACAGGACTTAAAGATGACTCACCCATTCCTTCTTTGAGTTCAGCAACAGTATCATTAATGGTGCCCTTTAGCGAAGATTTAAACTGATTTGATCGCATGGGGATCGATACAAGTAAGTTTCCAATTAACTTGACAACTGATTGAGATAATTGTTGATATCGATTAATATCCATGTCTTTTCGGGCAATCGACTTCTCGATCTCCTCGCGGAAAGAATGAATAAGACCTTCCAACTCTTTACTCTGTTGAATTAGTCTATTTTTAGCAGAACGGCGAATAGTTTCCATGATATCATTGGTGGACTTCTGAACGCGACGATAATTTGTTTCCAAAGTATTTAATTCTGCAGATAAATGCGCTTGTAACTGTCGCTTGAATGTACCTGAAACTGAGGCCAATTTTTGCTCAGAAGACAATTTTGTGAGTTCTGTGTTTAGAACATCAATGGAAGTTCGTTGCTCTTGAATTAATTCTGAAGCATTTTCAACAAACTCTTTAAACTCTGTTTTAATTTGGTTTGAACTTTCTGTAATAACATTATCAGTTTGCAGTCTAACTTGTTTAATCGCTTCGTTAATTCCTTTGTCTATTTCTATAGCTAAATTTTTGACAACAGTCTGTAAAGCTTTAGCTATCTCACTTTCTAGTGTTACCTGTACCCTTTTACGAACTTCGTTTAGGAATTCTTTCTCCTGTTTCCAAGACTCATGGAGTCCCGTGTTAAGATTAGTCTTAAATTCCTCTGCAACAGATTCGGTATTAGTAAAAAATTCTTGAATTTGAGTCGCTGATTCAGCCTCTATTGCTGTAACAACATCTGACAATTGAGATTGGATAGATGTTGTCTTTTTAACAGCCATTTTGATTATACTGGATAATTCCTTTTCATATTTTTCAATGGATCCTTTAAGAGTTCGTACTCCTGTTTCAGGGATGTTTTGAAAACCATCAAGGGCTTTTGTCCATTCTTTATCGAAAAAAGTGGATTCAGAAGATAGTGAGGTTTGAAATTCTGTTTGTAACTCGGAAGCACCTGTAGAGAACGATGACAACATCGTTTCTGCTAGCTCTTCAGTCCGTTTCACTCGCTGTTGTTCATTGTTTTCGAAATTCTCTTTCAAAGATGTTTGTAACACATTACTAGAAGTTTTAAATTCATCAAATTGTTTTTCAAGGGATTCACGATACTTTTCCAAATTATTGTTAACATCTTTCCTATATTCTTGAAATATTTCTGATTGATCCTTTTTATTGGCTTCAATTTCAGTGGAACTAGTATCCAAAAGGTTTATGATATTTTCAAGCGGAAGTGCTCGAAAAAATATTCCTGTTTCGTCATCAAATTGAATAATTCCTTTGTTAAGCAACTTTGAAAGTGCTTCTTCTACTTTTTCAACCTGCAAGTCAGTTGCAAGCAATAATTCCCGTTTCGTTTGGCCACCAAACATCACCAATGATGAAAACAGTTTATTCTCAGTTTTAGATAATGAAAATTCAGTCTCAGGATTTGACATTAAAAACAACACTCCTAGTTTTTTTACTGTTAAATTAAACTAATTACTACATTTAAACACTAATCATATTCTCCAAAAATGCATCTTCCTAATCGAATCATTGTGGATCCCTCTTCTAGGGCTATAACATAATCATTACTCATACCCATTGATAATATTTTCATCTCAACATTCGATGGAAGAGCTTTGTATTTCATTATGTTTGCATAAAGCATGCGCATACGTTGAAAATAGACACGAGTATCTTCTGGAGAAACATAGGGGGCAATCGTCATAAGTCCTAGAATCTTTAAATGTGAAAAAGTGCCTAATTCCAGCAAAACGTCATTAATTGCAT
>CAZALJ010000159.1:0-5407 GCA_964485715.1 uncultured archaeon | reverse complement strand
CAACTTTTGATTGAGTTTTAGCATCTGATGTGATTTTTTTAACAATTTCTTCATATTTACTTAAATGGAAAATTCGGTAAATTGTGAGAATTCGCTCACGAAAATCTGGGTGATCACTACCTTTTTCAGTTGATTGAAAGAGTTCGTGTTCAAAGACCATCTTGTCTGGTTGAGCAATTAGGGTTGCAATGAAACTGTCTATTTCCTCAGCTTCGAGAGTTTGGCTACCATCATAATCAAAACGACGCCAATCAACAGTTCTTGCCTTTAAAACACTAGGGGGGAGATCTGCTTTCTTAACATCCTCAGCTTCTAATTTAGCATAGTAATTAGCTCTTTTCTCTAATAAAACAGGAATAGCACTCTTTATGAGTTGCGTTCTCGCCTCACGGTCTAGCTTTATACCATAATGAGTTACAAGTTCTTCAAGTTTTTCTTCTAAGAATATTTTTGGAGCAATTTCACGAGCAATATCCTCATTGAGTTGTGTTTTAGGAAATCGTTGATAGATATTCCTCATAAAAGCATCAGAAGCTTTTTTCTCTGAAAGGCTTGTAAGCCACTCAATTTCTCGCGAAAGAACTTGCATTACTTCACTGCGTTGGCCTAGATGAATTAATGAATTTATTAATACATCAGAACCAACTAATGTGGCTGAAAAATAATCCGCAAGGTATTCAGCTTGACGATTAGCAGAATAGAGGAACTGAACTGTTATCTTAGTAATTATCGCTAATAGCAAATAGACTAAAACCAAAAAAATTATTCGTAATACTGCTATTCCAATATCCAACGTTTCAAAGATTGCATTCAGAATCCCTGTAACTATTTGTAGGTAGATGAATATATAAACAAGATTGAGGAACAATCGGGGAATTGAAAGAACCAATCGGACAAGACTATCGCTGTTCTTCACATGAGCAAGCTCATGGGCAATCACAGCTTCAATTTCCTTCTCACTTAGAATCTCGAGAACATTTGTGTTGAGTACTAAGTAAGGCCTTCGAAAAAAAGGAATTGGAAAAAGATCAAGACTGAACGCATTGGGAACCGCTCTTCGATAAACAAAGATCTTAGTAACATTGATTCTTGCCTTTTTTGATACTCTTGTAACCAGTTCGATAGTTTTTTCAACTAGAGGGGTTTCTTCAGGAGCATAAACTGGCCCATATAATGGTTCTGGAAAAATCTGCAGCATATTTTTGTTTGAAAACACAATATTCACAAGAATTGCCAATAAAAGTAATTGCAGACCAGCTGTTAACAATACCAAAAGAGCAGTAAACCTAGGGTCAGAAAAGGGATTTATTGATACATAAAATCCTAAAATACTCCATTGAACCCCTAAATATTCTGTCTTCGCTTTTTGGCTAATACTAATCCAAGAGACAACTATGATCTGAACCAAAGCTAATGTAAAGAATATCGCTGCATTAGCTATCCTGGATACTCTGGTTCTTAGTATTGAAACCAATTGGGCGCCCACATTATGGAAGTATTTTCTTTGCTTAGTGTTTCAAACAGATTGTTTATTCTTAAAGTCATTTATTCATAAATGAGATTTTCATTTTTTTTGGTTTTTCACTGACTATAATCGTTTTCTACCTCTTCCTCTTCAAGTTATTCAGACAATTAAGGTCTTTCTTTTCAGACGTTCAGAATTCACCAATAACCTGCTATCTTTCGTAAACGAGGAACCCTATGTGCAACAAATGTCCGAATCTCATCTATTATCACGAGAATACTGCCAATACTGATGATAACAGCCCAATCACTTAGTTGAAGTGCGGTTGTATCAAAAAATGGTTGGAAAAAAGGAATATAGACGATTAATATGTGAAGAATGAGTGAACTCGCAATAGCAAGCAAGAGGTAAGGATTTCGGAAGAACTCTTCTCCAAGTAGTGAATGTTCTTCTTTTCGAATATTTAGCGCCATAATCATTTGGAACATAATGAGCATAGTAAATGCAACGGTTCGTGCACGAGTTTGAATGTCCTCTGAAGGAAGCTGACCAGCTATGAGATCAGTACTCATGTAAAGGAAAAACAAGAGTAATGTTCCAGCTGCAATGATAACTGCAGAATAAATTATGAATAGTATCGATTTACGAGTGAGAATTGGTTCGTTAGGATCGCGTGGATGCCTAGTCATAACATCAGGGTCGGGAGGATCCACTCCCATAGCTAAAGCAGGTAATCCATCGGTAACCAGATTGACCCACAGAATTTGAATGGCCAATAAAGGTAAAATGGGAGTTCTAAATAAAAGTGAAGTAAGTAAAATTCCAAAAAACATAACTGCAATTTCTCCAGCGTTACATGAAAGTAAATAGAGAATAAATTTTCTCATATTATCGTAAATTGTCCTACCTTCAAGAACCGCGCCAACAATGGTTGAAAAATCATCATCAGCTAAAATCATGTCAGAGGCTTCTTTTGATACATCTGTACCTGCTATACCCATGGCTACTCCAATATCAGCACGTTTTAAAGCAGGCGCATCATTTACACCATCACCAGTCATAGCAACAACTTGATCGTTCGCTTTTAATGCATTAATCAATTTTAACTTATGTTCTGGAGAGACCCTAGCAAATACGTTTATCTCCATTACAGCTAATGCTAATTCATCATCTGACATATTTGATAACTGTCTTCCTTCCATATGGATGGTTGATTCTTGGGAAGCAACTAGACCTATCTCAGCTGCCACTGCTATCGCTGTTTTGACATGATCACCAGTAATCATAACTGGTCGAATACCCGCTTTCTTACAGGTTTCAATAGCAACCTTAGTACCTTTTCTTGGAGGATCCATGATGGCCATGGCCCCAATGTAGATTAAACTTGCTTCGATCTCTTCTGGATCCTCGGATAGTAAAATTTTATCAATATTTGAATCTATTGATTTCATTGACATACCAAGCATTCTATAGCCAGTCTTTGCAAGTTTCTGTTCTGCTTTTTCGAGCTTCATGCGCATTTCATCATCAAGCGGCTTGATCTCTCCCATAGAAGAATAATGTGTACACAAGTCAATCAGAACATCGGGAGCTCCTTTAGTGAATACAAAGTGTTCTCCCTTGGAGTTTTTAACCACTACACTCATTCTTTTAGAATCTGAATCAAATGGAATTTCATAAAGACGCTCGTATTCAGCGGTAACATTCATTCTTTTTGCTACTCTTAATAAAGCGATCTCTGTCGGGTCACCAATGTCTATTTCCTTAGATCCACCTCGTTTCGACTGTGCAAGTTGTGCATTGTTACACTCAAGGCCAATTGTGAGAATATGTCTGATTGTATCATTCATAGGAGTATTTCTAAAAATAACGAATTCGTCATCGACAGTGAGAATTTTTCTAACCGTCATTTTATTCCTGGTGAGAGTTCCTGTTTTATCAGAACATATTATTGTAGTAGAGCCTAAAGTTTCTACAGAGGGAAGTCTTCTTATGATGGCATTCTTTCTACTCATACGTTGGACGCCAAGAGCCAATGCAAGGGTAACAACAGCTGGTAACCCTTCTGGAACAGCTGCCACAGCTAAACCAACAGCTACAATAAACATTTCTATTGCCTCCCGTTGCAGTAGCACACCGATTGCAAAAATTCCAGCACAAATCGTCAAACTCGCGATTCCAATCCATTTACCTAGTGTAGCTAACCTTTTTTGGAGAGGAGTTATCCCTGTTTCTTCCTCTAACAATCCTTTAGCAATTTTACCAAATTCAGTTCGCATTCCAGTTTGAACCACAACAGCTTGGCCCCGTCCTTTAGTAAGATTGGTTCCAGAAAACACAGAATTGTCACGATCAGCAATAGCGGCATATGGTTGAGCTTGACTCATTGCTTCCTTTTTAGTGGGAAAAGATTCCCCAGTGAGAGCTGACTCATCAACACGAAGAGCGTGTGACTCAAGAAGACGTCCATCCGCAGGAATTTTGTCTCCTTCTTCGAGTAATATAATATCTCCAGGGACAAGAAGACGCGCCTCAATTCGTTGCTTATTACCATCTCGAATAACCGTTGTAAAAGACGGGGCCATAGATTTCAGTGCTTCTATTGATTTTTCGGCTTTGTACTCTTGGATAAAGCCAAAAAACGCATTAAAAAGAACGATAGCTGTTATTGCTAAAGCATCGATGAAATACTCTAAACGTTGATGTTCATCAGTTGAAATAAGTCCAATTATTATTGAAATAAGAAGAGCCGCAAGCAGAATAATAACGAGAGGATCTTTGAATTGTTCAAAAAAAAGAAAGATTGGATGCCTTTTCTTCACTCTTTCTAGTTCATTGTTGCCATATTTTTCGAGTCTCTTCTCCACTTCCTTGTTTGATAATCCACTTTCAATTTCCACCCCTAATTGGTCTAATAAAAAGCTGAGGTTCTCTGAATGCCAGTGTTCACGCATAGAAAATCACTCTGAGTTCGATTGACAACTGATCCGTTAATATTCTTGAAGTTAATTGTTGCAGAATTTTTGCTTCTCTGCTAGTTAAGAATAAACAGAGAGGGATTTTATAAGTACTGCAAGTATTTATTGGAGCCTACCTGCTAGTATATCATGATTGAGTATGCAGTAATTTTGCTGCAAATTCATGTCAGTGATTTAGTATATCTTGAACACAAATAGAACAGATTCAATCCATGATAGCTTTAAAAAAATTCTCTGAGACTCATTTGTCTCCTTATATATTTGTCAGCGTTTTCAAACCCTTGAGCTGGAATATTCTCCTTTGTAAAAAGTTTTCGGAGAGCAATAGCGTCATTTACCGCATAACCAGAAAACCTATTGTTAATAAGAACAAAGATAGTTTCATAGATTTTATTAAGCTGCGCAAGCTTAAGAGCCCAGTCTTTTCTCTCTTTATTTTTTTCTAGGAAGAATTTTCCGAGTTTTTTATCCGGAATAAGCCGACGATCTCCAAGAAGACGAATATAATAAAATGGAACATCCTTATTCCGATATTCTTCTGGAATACTAAGCGTTGTTGTTTCAGCTAAATTAATAGCTCTCTCGCTCAATAAATCTTTTACATCGTCATCAAACCAAGATTTATTACGAATTTCGAGTACAATCTGGCCTGAAAAGTGAACAGCGCATTCATCAAGCACTTGAGACAAAAAAGAGTTCGTTTCTGGAGTCTTGCGGAAACTGGGAGGAAATTGTACTAATATCACCCGTAATTTTTCTTCAAGTCTCCTCATTCGAGTTAAAAACTTTGTAATTTTATCTGGCTTAAAAGTAAAGTCTGATACATGAGTGACTTCCCGAATGAGTTTAGCACTAAAGATAAAATCGTCGGGTGTGAGGTGGTACCATCTTTGAACCATATGCTCGGAAGGAATCCGATAAAAGGTGGTATTTATTTCATTTAATATAGAAAAATTGCTGTAAT
>CAZALJ010000158.1:0-5413 GCA_964485715.1 uncultured archaeon | reverse complement strand
ATTATTCTTTAATTCGTGAATCTCTGTTAAGTTCTCTAAATTCATAGACACGAGTAATTCTTGAAAAAAATCCTCCATTTCTGAACCTGCTGTATCGTAATATTCTTGAAACTTACTAATGTCCTTTAACATGTGAACGTCCAAGGAATGACAAAAAAATTCCGCCTGTTGTTGGTTTAAGAAGTAATTTCCCGAAATGTGATCCTCATGCCAATGGGAGAGAAAAATACTGGTTATCTTGAAATCTTCTAACAATTTCCTAATTAAACTATGACCTATCCCTGAATCGAATAGAATAGCCTCGTTATTCTTCTCACTTGTTATCATTAATAGCGAATGAGAATTAGGGTAATTTCCGTTGTTTTCACCTGGAACAAAATAAAAATTAGGCATACTCTCATCAATTAACATTAGGTATTCCATTTTAGACAATTTATCTAACAGCCCCGAATTTGTCCAGGTAAATACGACGTATGGTATAAATGGGCAATCTGTTGTTAAATTTTATTTTCTTCTAATGATAATATTAGAAGAGCATCATTTGGTGGTAAGAGAAAAAAACATAGAAGACTAAAAAGGAAGATCCAGGTTCAAGAATTAATAAGAATACGAATAATTCTTTTGATAGATCTAGTATAAAATAAAAACTAAGATTCTATCCTTTCTAGTTTGAAACAAACTGGTCGCATACCGTCAGTACAGGCAGTATAGGCCACACCTTCAGGTTTGCTCCAAGGAAAGTCTCCTCCAAACCATAGTACTGAAACATCCTTGAAAATGTCACGCCATGCCCACCCACAAAAGCCCTCAGGTTTATCTATTTTCTCCACCACGAACTCTTGCCCCTCTTTAACAGTTGTGCAAGGGGTGGTGATTTGATCTGAAGGAATTTTTTCTTTTTCACCAAAAACATCTTCAGGACTGAAATTTTTGATTACAGTTATCTTTACTTTTACCATCGTTTCTTACCTTCTTTGATTGTATATCCATCATCGAAATCAAATTTTATAATATTTATGGTTGTGGTAAATGTTTTTTGTTCGATTGTATAGATAGTAAGATAGCTGCTCAATTGAAAAATATTATCGTTGAATAGCTTAATATTACATCATAATATTTACTCTGCGCTATCATTTGAGAATTTTGAATAGCTTATCATTCTGTTAACAGACTTCATTTAATAAACTTCATTAATTCAAGCTAGCAAAGCTTTTGGGTAATAAGAAGAGAATGAGAACTATTATTGGTGAAATTCATGCCAATCAAAACCAATATTACAAAAATGCTAGGAATTAAGCATCCTATTATTGCAGCACCAATGGCGCCTTTTCACACCACAGAGTTGACTATCGCTGTTTCTGAAGCTGGGGGTTTAGGGGTTCTTTCTCAAATTGGCCTTTTAGCCAAAGACAAAGATCCTGTTGAAGAAATGAAAAACAATATGAGATACGTTGTTGAACATACGGACAAACCTTTTGGATTTAATATCCGAACCTCTAGATTAGAGCCATTTGCAAGCGCTCTTTGTACCGAGATTCCGAAATTTATCATGAAAAATCCAGATATTAAAGAACAGTGTGTGTACGCTTTAACAAGCGCAGGGTCGGCAAAAACACTTCCAAATTCTAAATCCTTTCAAGAATTGAAGAGTAACTCACAAATCAAGCATTTTCATGTAGCACCAGCGTTATGGTTAGCAGAAAAATGTGTGACTGCAGGTGTTGACGGATTAGTACTTACAGGTAATGAAGGAGGCGGACATCAATCATATGAAAAAGTGAGTACCCTTGTACTTCTTCAGCAAGTGCAGCAAAAATATCCAGACATACCTAGAATTGCATGTGGAGGATTTGCAACAGGTGAAAGCTTGGCTGCAGCTCTGTCACTTGGAGCAGGTGCAATAGCCATGGGATCCAGATTTATCGCTTCCAAAGAATGTGAATTTCATGATGCATATAAAAACATCGTTCCGCCTGCTAAAGCCCAAGATACTATCCTTGTGACGGGGATTTTAGGGCCCATTCGACTTTGGAAAAATGATTATTCCTTACGGACACATGCAGACTTAGTTGCCAATAAAGATGAAAAATTAATACAGGAAGAAGGCATGGATATGGTGGAATTAGCAAAAGCTGCTCAAGCTTATGATTTAGCGTACCAAGGTAACGTTGACGACGGCGCCGTTCTTCTTGGGCAGAGCATTGGTTTGATTGACAATATTGAAAATGTATCGGATGTCATTGAAGAAATAGTGAAAGATGCTAAAGCAGCCCTAAGAAATGTGGTAAGCTTGTTAAAGTAAGTCAGAACTTCTTCTTCCTTAGGATGCTAAAAAACAATTAGAAATTCAATCAGTCAAATTAAGTAAGATATTTTTTCCCATAATCTAGAATTATAATAGCAGAATCTTATAAAAAAAAATTATCCAGAGATTTTCTTAGACTCAATCATCCAATAATCCTGAGAATAATTAATCCTTCTGTGTGATAAAGACATGAAAGCGCCTAGCTCTGAAAAAATTAAGCAAAATGAGACCACACTCGATTTTATTCGTAAAATTATTTCTGAAGATGTGAAAAGCGAGAAAAATAATGGACAAGTGTTAACCCGTTTCCCTCCTGAACCCAATGGGTACCTCCATATTGGACATGCTAAGAGTATTTGCCTCAACTTCGGGATTGCTGAAGAATATAATGGTCTTTGTAACCTTAGATACGATGATACTGATCCTGAAAAGGAAAGTATGGAATATGTAGAGTCAATCCAAGAGGATGTACGCTGGCTAGGATTTGATTGGGAAGACCGCTTATATTTTGCATCAGATTATTTTGCGCAATTATACCAATTCGCGGTGGAGTTAATTAAAGCAGGGAAAGCTTATGTTTGTGATTTAAGTCCAGACGAAATTAAAACACAACGTGGAACATTAACAGAACCAGGCAAAGAAAGTCCTTATCGAAACCGATCAATTGAAGAAAATTTGGACTTATTTGAACGCATGAAGAATAGCGAGTTTGAAGATGGTTCCCGTGTATTACGAGCGAAAATAGATATGTCTTCTCCAAATTTATTGATGCGAGACCCTGTCATGTACCGAATAAAGAGGGTTCCGCATTATAGAACGGGAAATAAGTGGGTAATATATCCCAGTTACGATTATACTCACGGACAATCAGATGCAATTGAAGGAATCACGCATTCCCTCTGTTCATTAGAGTTTGAGAGTCATAGACCTCTTTATAATTGGTTTAGAGACAAATTACTGTCACTGGGTGTAATCAAATATCGTCCAAGGCAGATTGAGTTTTCTCGATTGAATTTAACATACACAGTGATGAGTAAACGGAGACTCCTAAAATTAGTTGAAGGAGATCATGTTGAAAGCTGGGATGACCCCCGAATGCCAACAATATCTGGCATGAGAAGACGAGGCTATCCATCAGAAGCCATCAGATATTTTTGCGACCGTATAGGGATTTCTAAGAGAGAAACAGTTATCGATGTGTCATTACTAGAGCATTGCGTTCGTGAAGAACTGGATAAAGTATGCCCACGAGTTATGGGGGTGTTACGACCCTTGCGTGTGGTTATTGATAACTATCCTGAAGACCAAATTGAAGAACTAGAAGCTCCTAATCATCCAAAAGATCTAAGTATGGGATCACGAAAAATACCTTTTTCACGAGTAATATACATCGAACAGGATGATTTCCTTGAAGATCCCCCCAAGAAATTTTACCGCTTAGCTCCTGGTCGAGAGGTTCGACTGCGATATGCATATTATATCAAATGTGTGGATGTAGTTAAAGATGAACAATCTGGTCAAATCACTGAAGTACACTGTACCTATGATCCGAAAACAAAAGGTGGTTATTCACCAGATGGAAGGAAAGTAAAGGCAACATTACACTGGGTTTCTGTTCCTCATGCTATCAAAGCTGAAGCTCGATTATACGATCGTTTATTTTTAGCAGAAAATCCCCTAGAAGATTACGACTTCATAGCACATTTAAATCCTAAATCATTAGAACTTGTAACATGTTATATTGAACCAAGTCTAGTAGGTGCTGGACCAGGAATGAGATATCAGTTCGAACGACTAGGGTACTTCTGTGTGGATTCTATTCATTCGTCAGCAGAAAAACTAGTATTCAACCAAACGATAACATTACGCGATACGTGGGCTAAGATTAAGAAAACACAAAAATGAATAGACAAAAATTAGAAGATAAATAACAGCCCCGCCCGGAGTCGAACCGGGGTTATCGGATTCAGAGTCCGAAGTGATAACCGCTACACCACGGGGCTCGTTATGAATTTTAATTTTTTTGTGGAGTATTTAAGAAAAGAGCAGCCCCGTCCGGATTTGAACCGGAGTCGAGAGGGTCAAAGCCTCTTATGCTAGTCCACTACACCACGGGGCTCTAGAATAGTTTTTTTCAATTCTTTAGTAAGGTATATTTAATTTTACTTTTAATCAGATATTTTCATGTAACTTATATAAATGTATTATTGATTGTTATAGCATTAAAAACCTACGAACCAATATTTTTCGGAATTGAAAAATAAAACGTGCTTCCTTTCCCCTCTCCTTCTGAATCTACCCATATTTCTCCATGATGTAACTTAATAATAGATTTCGAAATATAAAGCCCTACCCCGAGTCCTTGACCTCTGGTTTTTGTGTTTTTCCGAGGTTGAAATAGAACAAAGACTTGATCTAGATCTTTCAAGTTAATTCCCATTCCTTCATCTTTAATTGAGACAACATATTCGCTTGGTTTATTTTTTAATGTTACAACAATTTCGCCTTTATCTGAAAATTTCACTGAGTTTTCTATTAAATTTCGTATTACTTGGTCAATCCGATCGGAATCAATCATTACATTTTTCTGTGTATTATTACCCTCCTTAACAAATGTTATCATTAAACCACTTTTTTCTACATATTTTTTCATGTCACTTACAGTATTCTCTATTATTTTTGTTAAATTAGTCGACTCTTTGTTTAGTTCAAATAGATCTCTTCTCAGACGGGATAAATCGTAGCTTGCTTCAATGAGCCTTTCAATTCGACGATAATTTCTATTTATTGATTCATATGTTTTCTCACGTTGTTGTTTAGTCAATCTTCCATTGATTTCAGCTTGTTGGAGTAATTCGATATTGCCCCATATTATTGACAGAGGCGTACGTATTTCATGAGAAGTAAAGTCAATAAATTGATCCTTTAAGACATCCAGTTCCTTTAATTCCTCTAATTGCACTTCGATAATTTTCCACGCAATGTCTCTAATGTGTTTTCGTGTTACAACAATTATTAAAAAAGTAATGATCAATCCAATAGTACTTGTGATTCCTCCTATAATTAAGGGGGACAAAGTGAATCCAATGACGTACGAAGTAGATCCTA
>CAZALJ010000157.1:0-5420 GCA_964485715.1 uncultured archaeon | reverse complement strand
AATCGAGCCAAGGATATTTCTATCAAGATTAATAAAATCAAGGTTAATAATGCAACACAAATATACAAACGTTGAAACGAATGAATTATTTTCAATTTTTCCTTGATGAAATCTCGGGCTAATAATGAATGAATTAAGCCAAAAATCGATACTAATATTATTATTACTATTTCTGGTTGTAAAAACATTACGCCAAACCTATAGAGGAACCTAATACAGTTAGCTTAAGAATGTTGAGGCAAACAGGATGAGAGTAGCTTTTTTCGCAAGTGAAATGGAACCTTATATTAAGACAGGAGGTTTAGCTGATGTAATAGGATCCTTGCCGCGAGCTTTGACACAGAAAGTTGATCAGATTGATGTCTTTCTTCCATTTTATCGAGATATTGAACGTCAAAAACTACCTTTAAGAAAATTACCACTTGATTTTAAAATTAAAATTGGTACCCATGGTTATAGCGGGACTTCTTTTGAACTAAAAACAGATTTACCTAATCTTACAGTGTATTTTGTAGATAACTATCATTTCTTTAGACGTCGTTCACAACTTTATGTAAAAAATGGTCGAGATTATCGAGATAATCTTGCACGTTTTGTATTTTTTTGTCGTGGTGCACTGGAAACAGTTGAACATTTGTCGTCATTGAGACCTTATGATATTTTCCATATGCACGACTGGCAAACTGCTTTGATTGGGCTCTATACTATATTATCTAGCTTTTTTCACAAAAATTCCCCAAAACGAATTTTTACAATTCATAATTTAGCTTACCAAGGTAAATTTTCTCGTTCAAAATTTCGTTTATTAGGAGTTGATTCCTCTTATTATCGTTCTTTGGAGTTTTGGGGAAAGTTTAGTTTAATGAAAGCAGGTATTATCTTCTCAGATATAATTACTACCGTTAGCCCTACTTATGCCCAAGAAATACAAACAGAAAAGTTGGGAGCTGGACTAAACAAGTTAATTAAACAAAAGAAGTCAAAATTATTTGGGATTCTCAATGGAGTCAATTACTCTATTTGGGATCCAGAGACAGATCCTTATATTCCCTCAAACTACTCTGTCAATAATTTATCTGGGAAATTATTATGTAAAACTAGACTTCAACAGCATTTTTTACTCTCTGAAAATCCCACAATTCCAGTTCTAAGTGTAGTTTCTCGTCTGGTTTGGCAGAAAGGAATGGAACTAGTTCTCAAAGTTCTTCCCCCACTATTACAACAAAACCAGATTCAATTTATTTTGCTTGGGGTTGGGGATCCAAAACTAGAACAACAATTTAAAGAATTAAGTAAAAAGTTTCCATCACATACAGGTATCGCTCTAACTTACAACAATTTCCTGGCTCATCAGATAGAAGCTGGGGCTGATATCTTTCTTATGCCTTCTCGATATGAACCCTGTGGTTTAAATGACAAATATAGTTTGAGGTATGGCACGGTACCCGTTGCCTACAAGACGGGAGGATTGGCAGATAGTATAAACGACTATTCTTCCGATGGAAATAAAGGAACAGGATTTTTATTTGAAACTTATGATGAATCACATTTCTTAGCGGCTATCGAGCGTGCACTCAAGATTTTTCAGTCCAAACAGGAATGGAGCCAGTTGATCCGAAGAGGAATGCAACAAGATTTCTCATGGCAAAATTCGGCAAATGCTTATTTTAAGCTATATCAAACCAGAATACAGTGATTAGAATGGTTGAACTCTCTCTTCTAAAAGGAACAAATGATCATCTTCCCGAAGAGCAACTACTGCGTGAGAAGATATTGGAAATTATGAAGCAAGTTTTTCAATTATTTGGTTTTCGCCCTTTATCTACTCCGATTCTCGAGAGATGGGATATTCTATCATCAAAATACGCAGGAGGGGCCGAAATTCTTAAAGAAACCTATTATCTTGTTGATCAGGGCAAGAGAGAACTTGGATTACGATATGATCTTTCTGTACCTTTATCGAGATTAGTAGGAATGAATCCGCACCTAGGAAAACCATTCAAACGGTATGAAATGGGGACATGTTTTCGTGATGGTCCTATCAAGAAAGGCCGTTACCGCGAGTTTATTCAATGTGATGCTGATATTGTTGGAGTAGCGTCAACTTTGGCTGATGCAGAATGTTTAGCATTGGCATATCAAATTTTTTTGAGACTGGGGCTAGAAGTTTATCTGGAAGTCAACAATCGAAAGTTATTAACAGGTATTTTACTTGCTGCAGGTGTTCCTGAGCACCTCTTGAAGACTACGATTCTATCTATTGATAAGTTGAAGAAAATGGGTATGGATGGAGTGCGTGAGGAATTAGAAACAAAGGGAGTTCCTTCGAATATTATAGATGAGGTTTTTAGTTACTTCAGGTATGAAGGATCATATTTAGAGATTTTAAACCAATTGGAACCTCGGATAGATAATAAAATCGGTAAAGAAGGAATCTCTGAATTAAGACAACTCTATCACTATCTGCAATTATTTAATATCGAAAATAAAGTGAAATTATTGTACAGCCTTGCTAGGGGGTTAGAAATTTATACAGGAACCGTTTTTGAGGCTTATTTGAAAGAACCAGGGATATTAGATTCTTCATTATGCGGTGGTGGACGTTACGACGAAATTATAGGGAAATTCCTTGGTTCAGAAGAAAAACGGTACCCAGCTACGGGTATTTCATTCGGATTAGATACAATTTATGATGCTATTGCTGGTCGTTGGCAGAGTAAACCCTCGGTGACTGATGTTTACTTAATTCCTATTAACACGCTTAATCCAATTGTGAAATTAGCCACTGAATTACGACAAAGTAATATTCGAACAGAAATTGACTTACTGAATAGAAGCTTGTCCAAAAACCTAGAATATGCTAATCGACATCAAATACCTTTTGTTATAATCCTTGGAGAGCGAGATTTAACAGAGAATTGTGTTACTCTCAGAAAAATGAAAGATGGCACAGAACAAAAAATTAATCTCAAACAGATTGTTAATAAGTTGAGGGAAGTTCTTAGTAATAATGAAAAAACGATATGACAATTAGAGAATGATGCTCTAAGCTCATATCTGTCGTTGGAATGTTGTTATGAGTGATTTTCTCAGTGTATTTGTAGTACTATCTTCCTGTATTATCGAGATATGCTTTTCACGGAATAATCTTAACGATTCCCAAGATTCTAATAAGAGAATGAATGCGTCACAATTTTTGTTAGTTTCAGCAACCCAATTTATTTTACGCGTGTCAGAACTTAAATCACACTGGAAAAAATGGTTGTTTTTTGTGTTAACAACCGCTATAGGAGAGGGATTTAGGATCGATAGTTGTCGAGACTATCCAAGGGAGCTCTTTACTGGGATAAACATTGAGAAATTCACAGTTAACGAATTTGACCTAATTGTAAACATCCAAAATCAAATATGTTCAGTTCGAATAGACCCTATTGTCCAAAAGAATTTCCTTGCAATCATGGAAAATAAAAATTCTGAATTTTTAAAACAAAAAATTGCCAGCCATTCTCTTCCATTTAATGAGGAATACCAAAAAGGAAAGATTCGTACCTTAGATTTAAAGCTGATAATGAAGAGAACAACTCTTTCTACTCCTAGCCTTGATCAAGTACAAACTTGGATTATTACCTGGAACCCTATAACTGAAGACGAATTTAAACGATTAGCGGAAAAGACCGTCAATATTGAAAATATCGACATTATGGAACTCCCCCCGTTTTTGAGTATTGAAGAAGTCACAGAAAAGGGATGGAATGACCATCGCGAAGCTTCTTTAGAACAACCATGGGGTTTATTATGCCCTAAATGTAAAATGACTTATGAAGCGAATATCTTTGCAAAGACTTGCTATTCGTGCCAAACTCTGTTAAGAAGAGCCTGAATAATTCTTGAAGTATTTCAAACAGAAAGTAATCTAAATGAGACTCAGAATTATATCAAAAAGGAAGGAGCAGGATCTCGCGATGAATTTTCCTTATCAAGAAGAAGCGAAGGGAACAGAATTCGTCGTGGAATATTTTAATTCAATAATGCAGGATAAAGACATTAAGAAGGTTTGGTTGAAAAATAATTGCCTATTATAGGTCTTTATTAAAGAACCTGATATCGACATACATGCAGATACACGTAACAATCAAATAAAGATTTATCAAGGTATATTAGAAGAAGAAAAGCCTGATTTGACGTTAACCCTCAAAGCTGACCATTTCCACCAAATATACCCGGGAAAACGGAACGTAAAAAATGCTAAGAAGATTACTGAAAACTTTAAGAACATTGTTTTCAGATTCGCTATCATTCCAGGAATAAATGACAAAAAAGAAAACATTGCTAAGATTAGTCACTTTATAAAGGAGAAAAATCGTAATGAAGTTCATTTAATCCCTTATCATAAACTAAGTCATGATAAATACCGAATATTAGGAATTACTCCTCCAGATGCTCACATAAAACTGATTGATCAAGAGATGATCAACACTGTGAAAAGAAGATTTATGAAGGAGGGGGTAACACCTATTCTGATTGAATAAAGGTGCAAATGATATGGCAAATTGAATTTTTACTCTTTATCCAGCTGCATCTTCAAGGGTAACAAGGAAATGAAGGCCACGATTGAAAACAGAGTAGCGAAGCAGAATATTAAAAAGTAGTTCGAAGGGTCTGAACTAATTAATATTCCGTCAATACTTGGTCCTACTGCTCTAACCACATTAACAATCAGCATAAATCCCCCAAAGGCACTTCCACGATGCTTTGTGCTCTTAGCAAGAAGGCTATTTGTTGAGGGCCAAAAAATAGCGTTAACCACACCGATAAAGACGTACAGCACGAACAGGATCAATGAAGAGTCGACTATATAAATGCCTATTAGAGTAATAATCTGAAGACCAGCAGCAAAAGATAGTGCAATTTTTTCATTGAATCTATCACCCAAAATTCCACCTATAAGTTGACCTGATGAGGCTAGGAGGTGTGAAAAACCAATAAAGAATGCTGCCTGTGAAATTTCGAAGTGTTTCACTTCAGAAAGAAATGGTGAGAGAATAAAACTGATCATTCCATATGTTAAAGACATAGCGAACATAAAAATGTAAATAATTAGCACTGTAGAATTGGTGCTTTTTTCAGGTATCATTTCTGTTTTATCAGTTAATGAGGATTTAAAATCACGTGAAAAGGAAAGAGAATACGCATTACGTGATTCGTGTCTAGCAACAAATATCCAGAATCCTATAGCAACAACAAACAGAGGAATAGACCATAATAAATAGATTTGGCGCCAATTAATTGTATCGATGAGAAAATAAATTGATATAGGAGCTGATGATGCTCCAATTGTACCTCCAACACCATGTATCCCAAGTATGCGATTATAACTTGCAGAATAAGATCCTTTTTCAGGATCCTCGAAAGCTGCAGAG
>CAZALJ010000156.1:0-5440 GCA_964485715.1 uncultured archaeon | reverse complement strand
AATTAAAGGGAGTAAAAGGGATTACACGAGTCATTATATCAAAAGATCAGGAATTAGATGAATGGGTTCTATTTACCGCAGGAAGCAACCTTCCTGATGTTTTAAGCATACCTGGTGTTGATCCAACAAGAATTAAAACCAATCATATACAAGAAATCCGTGATACACTTGGAATTGAAGCTACAAGACAATCTATCGTAGATGAAGCTACTGCAGTGTTACAGGATCAAGGATTGGATGTGGATATTCGTCATATAATGCTTGTTGCGGATATTATGACTCAAGACGGCAATCTACGTCAAATAGGACGACATGGTATCAGTGGTGAGAAAGAAAGTGTTCTTGCAAGGGCCTCTTTTGAAGTGACAGTAAAACACCTATTGAATTCTGCTGCCCGTGGTGAACGGGATAAACTCCGAGGAATTACTGAAAATGTTATCATAGGTCAAATAATACCTCTCGGAACAGGTACCGTTGACCTCATAATGTGGTCCGGATATCAACGCGATAACAAAAATATGAAAGATGTATAATCATGAAGCCAGACATAGAAAAGGCCATAAGTATGGCTATAAGTACAGGGAAAGTAAAATTAGGATATAATGCTGCAGTTAAAAACGTATTGAGTGGAAAAGTTAAAATAACCATAATTTCAAACAATCTCCCAATAAACTCAAAAAAAATTCTATTAAGGAATTGTAAAATTTCACAGATTCCCATCATACAATATGAAAAAACTGGATTCGACCTTGGTGCTGCGTGTGGACGTCCCCACATAGTTTCAACAATAGCAATCTTGGATCCAGGAAATTCTAAAATTATGGATTATCTATAATAGGATGTTTTTACTTGTCGAATATTCGCATGTCTCAGGAGGAACTTCGTTTTATTTCCATTCTCGAGGGTCTTACGGGAGCACTTGCAGTTGATTGTATTTGGGATAAATCGGAAATGCGAGTTATTTTTGTGGTTCGTCGAAATGATACAGGAAAAGTGATAGGTCGTGGCGGAACAACCATTAGACGCCTTCGTGAACATTTCCAAAAGCAGATTGATATTGTCGAATATTCTGAAAGTTTAGAGATTTTTGCTGCAAATACACTAGCACCTGCTAAAACTCAAAATATCGAGATTCATGAGAAATCAGGAAAGAAAACTGTCGTAGTAACAGTTATTCCCAAAGAAAGAGGAAAAGCAATCGGTAAGAATGGTAGAAATATCCAAAGATCTCGACTTTTAATGAAAAGGCATTTTGGAGTCAATAATGTAATTATCCAAAGTTCTCTATGAAATAAAAATTTGAAAATGTATTTACTAAAACCTTTCATATACCAAATCAAAAAAGGGAACAGAAACTCCTATCTGTTCCAGAAATCAGTTAAAACCGTCCGATAATACTACTTAAGAAATAATTTTGGTTAGGCGAAGAAAAATGACAGGATTAAAATCACCACGAGGAGAATTCGCTGCAAATAAGCTAATACGGAAACGAAAGAAATTTCGTTGGAAGAACACAATATATAAACGAAAAGTGCTCCGTTTGAAGGAAAAATTCGACCCGTTAGAAGGGGCTCCGCAAGCTCGTGGAATTGTAATTGAAAAGGTAGGAATTGAATCGAAACAACCCAATTCTGCAATTAGAAAATGTGCAAGAGTGCAACTAATAAAAAACGGAAAACAAGTTACTGCTTTCGTTCCTGGTGATGGGGGGCTTTTATTTATTGACGAACACGATGAAGTAATAATTGAAGGGATTGGAGGCGGAAAAGGTGGAGCAGTCGGGGATTTACCAGGTGTCCGATACAAAGTAACCCTCGTGAATGGTGTTAGCCTTACTGCTCTACTTACGGGTAAAAAGGAAAAGCCTATTCGTTAGTTTCACATTTTTATGTTTCTTATCCTATGAGTTCTCATTTTTTAATTCTTTTCGCGAGTGAAAATAAGAATGACTGGGACTAAATGGCCTCCAACCAATTTTAGGTTATTATCTCCTCAATCCTTCAATTGGACTCAAGATGACATTTTTTTATATAATCAAATAATTGATTACGTGAATACTATCAATTCATTTATTAAAGGAAAAATAGAATTAGAACAATATACTTTACCAGCACAGCTTATCGCTTTCATTCTAGTTTATGTGAAAAAAGATCTAAGGGACCAAAGAATTGTTGAATTTGGATCTGGTACTGGGAGATTTAGTCTACCAATATTAAAATTCTTTTCCCCTCATTTACTCTGTGTTGATGTAGATTCTGAAGCTATGTTTAATTTACGAAAACTCCTCAAAGCTCGTAATCTTAGTGCAAAACTAGTAATAGCAGCTATTGAATTCCTTGAAACCTATTCTTGGAAAGATTCTTTTGAAGTAACAATCATGAATCCTCCTTTCGGCACAAAAAGACGGGGTATTGACATTGTATTTTTAGAAAAAGCATTAAATTTTTCAAATAAAGTGATTTCTGTGCACAAATCAAATCAAAAGTCACGTAAGCTCATTAATAGGATAGGAAGATCCTACAATAAATCATGTGAAATATTAGCGACATTAGAATTCCCAATCCCACCTATTTTTACATTTCATAGAAAAAGAAATCATAAAGTATTTCTAGATATTTATCGTTTTGAAGCTCTTTAAAAGAAAAATTTTTCTGTCTATTTTTCCAAGTGCCATTGTATATTTTCGCAATAATTCCAGTAATTCTGTATAATAGAATGTTGTGGGGTTTGTTGATTTTTTTACAACTAATAGGAGATCAGCAATAATTTTTTCAGTCGCATCATCTATCAGAGGAGTGAAGCCAAGAACTTTCTCACCATAAGTCAACATCTCATATATTTCTTCTAAAAGTGCTTTATCGTCATAAATTTTGTCAGTACCAAAATTACCAATCCGATGATAGGTTGATACAACATTACCCCACCTAGCTCTCTCAGGGATTGTTTTTCCCCAATAAGAAATGATAATCGCATTATTCTTATTAGTAATAGTAGAAGATAGTAAAGATATCTGTTTATGTTTTTCCATAAGGAATAAACTCGAAAGTATTCACTCCTCTCACACCTTAGCTCTCTATGGATGATAATCTGATTCAAATGAGGTATTAGTATATTCATGAAATGTCATTTATAAAGGAGGTTGAAGTTGTGTCATCCCCAGAATCTCTGGTTATGAAGATAATCTCCAAAATAGATCAAATGATGTTATCAGACGATCATGATTAAAACATTTATTTCAATCACTCGAATCATATTAAAAAGCTATGCTAGACAGTATTGTTGGGAATGGATATGAATAATAATAAGCAAAACGACTCAGATGACAATTGGGTATTACCAGGTGACAAGATAGCAATAATAGAAGAATTTTTACCAGATGAAACTTGTTATGAACAAGATGGGGTTATTTATTCAAAAGTTCTTGGTCGAGTGGTGACTGATCTTAAAAAACACAAAATTTCCGTGATCCCGAAGAATCCCCACCATTCAATAAAGAATGGTGATATTGGGGTAGGTCGTGTTGAATTCATGAAAAAAACAATAGCCTCAGTAAATATATACCATTTAAATCAAGAAAATCTTCCGATTCCTGCAAACGCTGTACTGCATATATCAGAGGCCTCACGAGGTTTTGTAAAAAATATGTACGAAGTGGCTCGACCAGGAGACTGGCTTAGATTTCGAATAATTAGAGCAATTAAGCCAGTATATATTAGCTTAATTGGAGATGGATTAGGTGTGGTAATTTCTTATTGTATCCATTGTGGCCATGAATTGGAGTATAAACGAAGAAATATGTTAGAATGCCCGAATTGTGAGTTCATTCAACCGAGAATTACATCTAAATACTTTGGAAAAACATTAACTATTAAATTGAGGCCATCTAGGAATGAAACCAGATGATAAGAAGATATGGGAAATAATTGATCGAAAAGAAGACCGATGGCGAAAAAAAAAGAAAAGATCCGAGGACTTCAAGACCGTTGATGCAGTGATTGATCTGAACACTGCAAAACAGTTAAGACGGTTACAAAATAGGGGATTTATTGGTTCAATTACTGGAACCATTGCTTCTGGAAAAGAATCTGGTGTTTTTTTGGCTGATCTTGGGCCAGAAGGAGAGGAGCATTGCAAAACATATTCAATTAAGTCACCGATTGTCGTGAAAATATTCCGCACAAGTACACTTAATTTCAAACAAATAACTCGCTATATTTACGGTGACAGAAGGTTTCGGAAACATAGTAAAAAAATACGTCACATCATAAACCTTTGGGTCGAGAAAGAATATAGTAATCTCCAGCGAAGTTCGTTGGCAGGAATTAATGTCCCTAAGCCAATTTTAGTGAAGAATAACATTCTACTAATGGAATTTCTAGGAGAAGATGGTAGACCATATCCTTTACTAAGATATACACCAAAAGCTTTTACAAAATCCACTTTGACTCAGATACTTAATCAAGCTAAACTCCTTTTTCAGCGGGCAGGCCTTGTACATGCTGATTTATCCCCCTTCAATATTCTAATGGGAGACCGAATCCCTTATTTCATAGATATGAGTCAGAGTGTTTTAATTTCGCATCCAAGAGCTTTAGAATTTCTTAAACGAGATTTAAAAAACGTAGTCTCCTTTTTTTTAATGAAAGGATTAATGGTTCCAGATGAAAAAGACCTATTCGATGAAATAACAAAAGATTTTCCAGATAAAAACCTTATACAATAATTACATTAATAAATCATAAGAGCTTTTAGGGTGAAACGAACCGAATGGTAATAGAAAGTCGTTTAAAGATACCAAAGAGTCGAATTGGGGTAGTAATTGGAAAAAAAGGAAAAGTGAAATCTGAAATAGAGTCCATAACGGGAGTTTCTATTCGAATCAATAGTGAAGATGGTTCAGTTCACATATCAGCAGCTTCAGACATACCAGATCCAACATTTGTATGGAAAGTACGTGACATTGTCAAAGCGATTGGTAAAGGTTTCAGTGCGGAAAAAGCTTTCTATCTACTAGATGATGATATCTTTTTAGAGACTATTAAACTTGGAGGATCGAAAAACAATATAAAAAGATTAAAAGCAAGAATTATTGGCGAGAAGGGGAAAGCAAGAAAGATGATTGAGGCTAATACTGAAGTTCTAATCTCTATTTTTGGAAATCAAGTTTCTCTAATTGGAGAAATTTCGGAGATTAAAAACGCAAGAGAAGCTATCATGCAGTTAATTCACGGATCGAAACATGGCACTGTCTATCGTTATCTAGAACAATTACGATTTAGATCTAAACAAGAACCTATAAGAATTTGGAAAAAACGGCATTTCGAGGAAAATTGAAAAAATTTTAGGAAAATCATTACCTCACAACTCTGGATATTTAGGGCCGATAGCTCAGCCTGGATGTAGCGCCTGGCTTGCAAACAGAAAGGTATATACTACTGTT
>CAZALJ010000155.1:0-5463 GCA_964485715.1 uncultured archaeon | reverse complement strand
CGAATAGAAATAGGCCCAACAGCACCAGCAACGATACGTAGATGAAAAGCGAAGTCAGGATCCACCCAAAACGTTCCTTCATCATTGTCAGTAATGGCAGCGGCTGTATGGTTCGTACCGACTATAAACTCCCCATAAGAATCCGAGGACGTGCTATTAAAAATAAGCCAAGAGGTTTCACCGTAATTGATCTTACCTGCAGTAGTAACAGGTTCAATGGGATTATCCACATTGAATGGGAATTGAACAGAAGCATTTTCCTCTGAAAGCACATTGAATTCCCCACGTTCAGAGTTCCAATGAGTACGCCAGGAGATATTAGCTGGCTTAGTAGAATCAATCGTAAAACTTGTATAATCATGTGCAGGGACAAGAGCCACAGCTTGCCGTGGTGTTTCAGCTGATAAGTTAATTGTTACATATTCGTCTTCAATGGCACCAGCTATTGGATTTACTGTTAATGTCATCGAAATAACAATAATTATTGTCAAACTAAATATATTAATCTTAGATAGAATTTTTTTCATTGATAACCCTCGTATTTTTTAAGATTACCTGTGGTTTCTATTCAATCACCTTTAAGAAGCTATCGAAACTTCAAAAATTGGGATAGCAGTATTGTTATCAGAATTAAGCTTACATTCTATTCAACTTGAAAAACAGTCAATATTATCTAATGATTCTTAATAAGCACGTTAATCAAAATTCGTGTTGGACTAGATCATAAGAAATTTCATTTTTAACTTGGATTTAGTCTGTGTTATATATTTTTCAAGATATTAAAACATAATCTCGACATATTAAGCATAATTTTTAAGGAGTAAAAACTTATATTAAGATACAGGGCATATTGTTTAAACCCAATTATTTGGTGTAAGTAATGCTTGAAGACGATGCTGAGATCATGGATCGTTTGCAGCAAATTGAACGAATCCTTCGGGAGGTTCAAAGTCGCATCCCTGATCTTGAAGGATTAGCAGTAGTTACCAGAGACGGACTCCCTATTGCTAGTGCACTCTACACCAGTACTGACGAAGATCGAATTTCTGCTATGACAGCAGCTAGTCTTTCTCTCTCAGAACGTGTTGTACTAGAGCTTGAGCGAGGGATTATGGAACAATTAATTATTACGGGCTCTAATGGCTTAGTAATAATTCGTGATGCTGGTGAGCACGCAGTTTTAGTGGGTATTGCACGAGTAGATGCAAAATTAGGACTTGTTCTGTTAGATATGAAACGGGCTGCAAAGAAACTGTCTGATATGATTTAATAGCATTGTATCATCAATCTTATGAACATAACTCCTTTTTGAAGAATTTTCTAATATTTAAGATATTATTTTCTTTTAAATCAAGAAGTATCTTCATTTATCCCTAGATTTACAGCTATTTGAGCTACGAAAGCTTCCAGAGTTATCGAAGCTATATACTCAAATGTAGGCAGAAAAATGCTTGGTTGAATCGTTTGTAGATTATCGGGATTTTCTTTTTCCATTCTTCCATGAATAACCAGAAATTCATCTGAATTTTTTGCCAGTTCTGATTGAGGAAAAGATGTAATACCATATACAGTCATTTGACTCGTTTTTGCACTTTTAACCATTTCTAATGTCTTTGATGAAGCTCCACTACCAGATAATGCTACAAATAAGTCACCTTTTTGACGAAAGCGCCAATCATTAATTTGATGGATATTCAAACCTAATGATTGAAATCGAATCGAGCTCATTCTGCATATGATATTACTTATTCCGTTACCATGAAAGAAAACTTTAGCTTGCATTTGTTTAGAATAATCACTTAGAGACCTTATAAAATTGGAGATCTTGGGATTCATTTCTAGATCATCAAAAGTTTTTTCTGCTGCTCTAAGTAAGTTAGATGTTCCTTCATTAAAGCCTTTGGTACATGAACCTGAATAAACCCCGTTAATAACTCCTATCCCTGTAACCATTGTTGTTAGTTCAAATATGGTTCCTAAAGGAGATAGGGGGGTCTGCTGACCAGTAAACTGATAGGTGTAATCTTGTGGTTGAAACCCTAATGGATTGTGAATAATAGCATTTGACAATTTTGCAGCTTTAGAATCTGCTGCTCCAGTAAAGGTTAGGATTTTACATTTTTTCCGAATACCATCTTCAATCGCCGCTGTTGTAAACTTTGTCCAGCCTGAACCTGTTAATGCAATGATAATATCATTCTTTTTAACAGGCTTTGCAAGATTTTTGCCTAGATAAGATAAACGGTTAGAAAAACCTATATCCTTTAAGCACTCACCAAGAATCTCTCCAATTATACCAGAACGTCCTTCTCCTACAATATGAATCTTAATATCTTCATTTTCAAGAGCTTTCGATAGGGTCTGACAAAAAATTGCAAGATTGTTGGGATCCTGATTTATTGTATTTACTGAACGTTTAGCTGTTCGGATCAGCAATTGATAGGCCGATTTAAAAGCAGGTATTTCTGTTAAAGAGTAGGGAGTCATTTATTCACCCCAAAAAGTTGAATACTACTGAGTTATGGTCTGTTATTAGACTATTTATTTCCGAGGTTTCATTTTCAAAGTGAATATTACGAATCATATATCAATAAAATGATCATACAACACGCCACCTTTTTTATGAGAATTGGTCATTTTTTTCCACTTACTCTTAATATAGCGTGCGATGTTTATAATTCATTAAACAACACGTTCTAGAAGCACTGATTCGATTATAACTGGTCTCAACTTAGCTATCAATCCTCTAACCTCATTGAGCTTGGATTCAGAAGAAGTATACACCCGAAAAACTATTTCTCCTTTCCGTACGGATTCCTTCTTAGCTAAAATTTCAATTCCCGCACATGGATCGAGAGGAGCTCCTGCTGCTCGAGCGACTTCTTTTAACGCGTAATTTGACCAGGTATGAGGCCAACCATCACTGGGAGCTTTATATTCTAAAACAGGACGATTTTCTAGCTTTTGATTGAGGCTTTCTGGAGTTACGCTTGGATCTCCTCCTTGAGCTTCAATTATTTCTCGCATTTTTACAAGAGCTTTACCATTGTCCAATAATTCCTTAGCGTATTGTTTTCCAAAACCTCTAGGAGTCATACCAGCAATTTCGAAAACTATTCCAGCTAGTTCGCAGCTTTTCTCTACTAAAGATGTCGGACCCTTCCCTTCTAACGCTCCTAGCGCTTCTCGCGCTTCAAGTAAAGGACCAATAGTATGACCAACTGGAACAGCTGCATACGTTAAACCTGCCTCTGCTTTAATACCCAAGCGATCTGCCAAATCTACGAATTGTCTAGCTAATACACGTCCCTCATCTTCTGTAGCTACCTTCTCTGTTCCAACAGGTACGTCCAAAACTAGAAAATCGACCCCCATAGCAATTTTTTTTGCTAAGATTCCTGCAAACATAAGACTGACAGGATCAATACCTAGAGGGAACGCTGCTTCTTGAATAATTTTATCAACAACTGGGGCAATGCCCATTTCGCTACCAGTAACTATACAGCCCTTCGTTTTACTGACAATTTCGATCACATCATCTGCTTTTATTTCAACTGGGGCTAGAACATCCATTGTATCTGCAGTGCCACATGCAGAGGTGATCGCGTGTGTGGATGTCTTTGGAATTAAAAGGCCAGCGGCCGCCAAAATTGGAACGATCAGTAAGGTGATCTTGTTGCCCGGTACACCGCCGAGGCTATGTTTAGCGAATGTAGGCCCAGTGAAATCGAAGATCCTTCCAGACTCAGCAAAAGATCGCGCCATAGCTTCAATCTCATCAAGTGAATATTGGGCGAAATGTTGTGATAACACAAAAGCGGTTCCATGATGACTTGAAATGTTTGAATCCATAAATCCTTGAGTAATCTGATCAATGTCTTCTTTATTGAAAATTTTAGTATTATCTTTGACTTTGTCGATTATAAGTCTATGGGCACTCGAGTAATATGACTGCTTTATGTCCTTAACCTTTAAATTCATCTCATCACATCTTTCAATCCTTACAGACTAGTTAAATAAAATAATTTTAACATTCATTACGAATAGTATCTGATAGGATATACGTCGGGCTTCAGTTAAATCTATTCAGACTGTAGGCTTATTATTAATCCATCCCCACATTTATTTAAATGTATATATACTAAGAAAAATGATTTAACGCTTACAGATAAAGAAAAGTCCCCACCATTGTTAGAATGTTATAGAAATACTATTTCAACATCAAAATATGTCTAAATAGTATTATTTAAAGTGAAAAATACATTAAAAGATATTCAAGTTCTCTTCAGGATTAGACTCGTCCTATAAGCATGCCCTCGATCGTGATTGGATTCAATTTTGCGAATTTTCCTTCTGCTACAGATAACCGAGATTCAGAGCTCGAATGGATTCGAATGAGGGACTCTCCACGTTTTACTGCATCTTTCTTTTTAAGAAAGAAGATACCTGCACCCTTATCCTTGGGACAACCAGCTGTTCTTGCTATTTCTGCAATTTTTACATTGTCAATTTCGACAATCCATCCGGAGCTTGGCGATAAAATTTCACAAAAGTGTTCTCCAACGGGTATATCATCAGGTTTTAAGTCTCTATTACCACCTTGTGCTTCCAGAATCTCTAAAAACTTCTCTAAGGCTTGCCCTTTATAAAGAATTTGCTTAGCTAACTCTCGGCCTTGGCCTCGAAGAGCCTTACCAGCCATCTCAAGTAAAATTCCTGATAACTCACAAGATTTTTCCACAAGCGAGGAAGGTCCTTCTCTAGGATTCATCAATGTTTTCAGTGCCTCTCGTGCTTCAAGTGCAGATCCAACAGCATGCCCTACAGGGTGGGCTCCAAATGTTATGCCACTTTCAACACGAATCCCTAATCTACGGCCGAGTTCAGCAAAATCACGTCCAAGAGCTTGTGCTGTACCAATATCTGCAATTTTCGTTCCATGTCCAGTTGGTAAATCCATTACTAGAAAATCAATACCTGTAGCTAACTTTTTAGACATGATAGAGGCAAGCATCATCGACGTAGGGTTGACTCCTAAAGGAAATTCAACATCCCTGATTAATATATCGTCTGCAGGCGCTAAATTGAATCCTCCTCCCCACACGATCATACCTCGTGTTTTCTGAGAAATTTCAACCAATTCTTCTGCAGTGAATACTACATCACATCCGAAAGCTTCCATGGTGTCTGCGGTACCTGAAGGACTAGTTATTGCACGACTACTTGTTTTTGGTATTAGTAATCCAGCAGAAGCAATGATAGGAACTATTAAAAGAGAAACTTTGCTTCCAGGCACCCCTCCCGTCGAATGTTTCCCGAAACAGGTCTCTTGGCCAAAATCTATCATCTCTCCTGTTTGGGCCATTGCTCTAGATAGCTCCTCTACCTCATCCATATTAAATGGATCAAAAACTTGTGAAAGTACGAATGCAGTTTTTTCTAACTGATTAAGACGATGATGGG
>CAZALJ010000154.1:0-5478 GCA_964485715.1 uncultured archaeon | reverse complement strand
TGGAGGGAAAATAATGGTCAGATTCTTCCCCCAACCGGATGTCAAATTCACAATAATCATCTCCTAACCCCCAGCATTTTGTTTCCTCCACAGCGGCCTTCTCGCCTAGTGTTACTTCCATAAGTCCCGCAATTTCCCCAGATAAGAACCCACAAACATCCTGTCCAATATCTTGGTTCATCACTGCAAGGCCCGAATCTTTGATTTGTAACCGGGCATGATAAGGTGCAATTTGTTCAATATAAGGCTCTGAGGCTATGTTGGTTGCAGCAGGGTTTGGGCCGTAAAGAAGTTTGAAGCCTTTCAGCATTTGTTTGAAACGCGATTTCATGCGGTGCGTTTCCATAATCTTTGGATTATATCTATGGATCCATGATTGAGCGGAGCCAAATTTCCCCGCTAATTCTCCAGAGCTAAATAGATAGGCTTTGGCAGTAGGATTAATTGCTAAAAGGGAAGTAACAATGGACTGGAGATGTCCAATATGAACATAATCTCCAACTGAAGGCCGAGTTACTGTCTCAAGTTCTTCAATATTCAGTAGTCTTTCTGAAACGTTGATGATTGATAATTTTCGCCAGCGATCTCGATCAGTCTCACTTGCTTTGACCCCTGCTTCGATCAATTTATTAAAAAGATAGTTGAATAAATCATATTGATCGGTTGAGAAAATATCAGGGGATTCAGTAGTTACAGCACCAAAACTTGAAAACATGGAGGCTGCCTGCGTTGCTGATAGAATAGCCTCATCATTATAGAGTACATGAGGAACGTTGAACACACCGTACTTACTAGCGATCTCTCGATTCTCCTCCGTATCTATGGTCGTTAAAGTTGCCCCTCCTTGAGATGTATCCACAATTCGCTTCAAGTGTCGTGCAACTGGTATACATGTGGCACAATGAGGTCCTTTGAAAAGAATAATCTTAATGGGTTCTGTCATGAATAGCACCGTGTTAGTGTGCTTTCTACTTCCTTTTTAATGAGTTTAAAGTCCTTTAGAAACTAAGAGAGATATGTGCTTAGTTTAGCTGATCTAAGATCTGATGAAATAATCTATTATATATATACAATCTTTTTAGTACGAAACCGTATTTAATATTTAATTTTCCCTATAATGATGAATAAATACCTTTCTCAAAAAAAGGTGGGCTTAATAATTCATTTTTTTGATCTAGTAACCCGTTCTTTATCGTACTGTATTACTAATCATATATTTGGTAGCTATTGATCCATCAATATGAAAATTCAGTGTTCCTTTTCCATAAGCTCACCAATGTTTATTGTAAGAAGCGTATTCTTCATATTTTCAGATAAACTTTCTAACATATTCTCTAGTTAACTTAAAGAAAGAACGAAGGAGTACAATAATCCTGAACCCCTCCGTGATTTCAAATGATTAATATAACCCAAGAGGCAAGTTCTAAACCCAAAGACCTAGTTATAATTCTTGCAAAATATCTTGAAAAGTCTTCTTCTATTCAAGCTATTACGGTTGTAAGTCCAGATGGCCTTCCAATTGCCTCTACATCGGATGAAAACGAAGTAGTCATCGCAGCGATGACCGCTGCGAGTCAATCCTTGTCAGAACGAGTATTGAATGAGTTAGAACGGGGAGCTACACGAGAAATCATGTTAACAGGGGAGGATGGCTTCGTTGTTATACTCAATGCTGGGGATAACGCGGTTGTTAGTGTTACTGCTAGTGATCATAAGAACATTGGATTAGTTCGCGTCCTAGCAAAACAACTAGCGAAAATTTTATCAGAAATGTTATAGTTGTATCATATGGTGGATTTAGACGTCACTAAAGATATTTTCCGTAATGATCTTGTCCTAGTTGCGAAAACGTGTCGAGTTTTAAGCAGTATTGTACCACCACCTCCATAAAAGAAATATTTCTAAAAATGAATCCCCTTTTTTTCTCTTTAGGATGAGAATATAAAACAAGGGACTATGAGGACTTAAAATGAGAATTGAGCAATTTGCTAGCATATATTTAGATTTTAAAAAACCTGTGGTACTAGAAGTCTATCAAGGCTACCTTATCGCTGGTCAGTTAAAAAGTAGGGTTCCTTGTTGTTTCTGGATCAATAAACAGAACATTGAAGGGATTGCTGAGGTGGCAAAAATTGTTGCCATTGAATCGGCCTTTCATGGCCTTCTCTCTCTGATCCCAGGAGGATCATTTGCTTATCGCTTAATCAAAGATCAGATCGGGGTTCCTCCTCGTTACAATGTGATATTCGAACCAAGATACTATACGATCACATATAGTACTGTTACCTTAGATAAAAGAGGGGAGAGAAAAGGAATGGTTAATGGTCTTGTCCAGAGTATTGACAGTGTAGCGAAAATAGCTGTCAAGACAGGAAGCAAGTTACACGACACGATTACTGAATTTATTACAAAGGAAAAATCTAAAAAGAGCAAACCTGACAAAAACGATATCTTAGGATTTACTTATATAAGATTTGACGACCTAACTAGTGTTATTCGGAATAAAATTGTTGAAGAACGTTTATCTACAACAAAATCAACTCCAACTAGATTAGCGAAAACCGCGGTTGCGGAAATGTTGCCTGCTGTTGTAATTAGTTTCAAGACAACAGCTAATGACGAAGCAATCAATTTCCTCAAATATTTGCAACGAATAGGCTTCAAAGTTAATTTTTCACAGGCTTTATTCGATGAAAATAAATAATGTTTGAGCCTTGCTTAAGCTGAAAAAGAGAAATTCGAAATTACCAAGGAATTAAAGGGTGATTTAATAGCAGGATCAAAACCTAAACATATTTTTTGCACCCCTATTCGTGGTGCACACCCTGGAGGTACAAATAGCATTGGTGAGGTTGTTGATTCTAATCTTCAGACAAAAATTCCTAATCATCATGTCTGTGATTCTAGTATCTTACCCCGTTCTTTGGGGGGTAATCATTAATGAATCGTAGAAACATTACCTTTGAATATTCTTTGAGAACTAAGTCTGTAATAGGCTGGATGGAAGAGAAATTCCCTCAACTAATTTCCCTTCTTTAAAAACAGGTAATCCATCTACAATGTATATTGTTATCCTTGACAGTTCTTCGTTACGTTTTATTTAAAAAACCCGTATTCAACACACATCGAGGTTATTCGTTAATTCAATACTTATCTCTTTCTTCAACCAGGTTTAAATTCAATAGATAAAATTATTCTTCCTCAGAAAGTAATTCTATTGTTCCATAGATGTTTTGATAAGATAAAACAATAGCAGATACGAATTTCCTTATCATAAAAACCCTTTTTCTGATTTTTTCTTTTTCTGAGGGATGTTCGTTCATAAACATATGGGTGGAGTGCACTTTATCTTGTATTTCATCTTGGAATTGGTTAAGTAACGGAGATACGGCTTTATGGATTAAAATATTGATTGTGAGATTCTCTTGGCCTCCACGGGCTTCTGGCTTCTCTACTGCAAATCCGAAAGACATTACACCAGTTCTTAAGCCCTCACCTAAAACAAAGTCGAAGTTAGAGGGAATTTCTTCTGTAAAGTTTTGGCCAAACCCAGTACCACTGAAGGATCGGTCAGAAAGTTCCACAAGCTTCGAAAAATTATCCTTTAACAGCTCTGGTAAAACAATAACTGGGATAGGTCCATGTCTCTGGTCAAAGAAGGAAACAACAACGCCAAGTGTGTGGGTATCTAGAGCGGTTAATATTTCAGCATCCTTAATATCAGCGATTTCTTGTATAACAAGTTCTTTATCTAAACCTACGAGCTCAGGCTTACGTATGAACTTCACATAAACGATAGAACCAACGAAAATCACAAATATCACAAGGCCTGCGACCCAAAGAACCTCTTCAGGTAAACCAGGTGGTTGGTAAAAGAAAGTCTGATCAGGTAATCCTGTATTATCAAATGCTAACTCATTAATATTCCCATCAGTATCTCTCGTGGATATCCGAAAGTGAATTTCAGTATCGGATTGTTCATGCTGGAAATCTACTGTAACTGAAAATAAATAAATATTATCTGATATATTTTGAAGATTCATTGTAGAATATAGTTCTGTTTGTAGAACAGTAGCCCCAAGTCCAGCATTATCTCCAGTTTCACTTAAAGGTACGAAGTAATAGTAGAGAACAACTTCTGAGACATTTAAACCAAATTCTTCCACTTCTGCGTAGAATGTGAGGTTAGTAGGGTTACGTTCGTCATCTTTTGTAAACCGCGCGTTAATGACTCGTGGGGGAGCTTTATCTACCAGAGTGAAATTATATGACATCTCATTTGTAATATAGTAGTTAACTTCGGAATATTCCACGCTAGTTCTGACTGTAACTTTTACAGTAGCATTTGTATTGAGAAATATATAATCATGGAGTTCGTAGGGTAGAATCCAATGACCAGTTTCATTAGGAAAGTTCATTATTGTATTTAAAGTTGGTAAGGTAGAGCCATTCAGAAAAACTTTAAATCTGACATCAACAATTTGATTATCTAGAGTATCATTTACTTTTACCGCAAATTGATATAACCCTTCTGATTCAGAATAAATGTGTGAATGAAACTCTTGAATGGTAGGACGGCTTTCAATAAGGATTTCTAATTGCATAACCGTACCATTATCAATACCATCCGATGGAGTAACCTTCCCAATCCATATATCACCTGGGGTTGTCTCATCAGATTCTAATATCTTCATATTATCAAATTGTGGTTGATACACCCCATTAAGATACCACTCTAAGAAGGAAGAATCAATATCGTTTAAGTCGGGATCAATGGTAGTTAATGAAATAATGATGCTTTCATCTTCAATCAAAAACCCTGAGTATTCATTTCCAACATAAATGAACTCTAGAATATCAGGCGCCTTATTAATTACAGAAATAACCTGTGAGGTAAGGTTGTTTGACCACACAGTTCCATCAATATCGATAATTTGGATAACCGCGGACCAAGAATCACCTTTCTGAAGGGCACTACTTGTAATAGTGGTTTGATTATCAAACAACGAGAGATGAATACCATTACGATACCACTGAATAAAAATGGTACCAGTATTAACTAAATCATTATCAACATCAGTATAGTTGAAGTAATATATGGAAATACTACCATCGGAAAAACTAGTATTAGAAAGATCATTATTATTCCATAATACTGCATTTGTTAATATTGGAGGAGAATTGAGAATAGTTAAACTAGTTGAAGTAATCATCAGGGAATAATTATCACCATCAAATACCTCTACAGTAACGTACCATAAATCATTTTTACTCAAGTAGCTTACATCTACAGTATCTAAATCATTTAAATTTGATTGCAACACATTATTCTTATACCAACGGATTCTTGGGGTTTGTTGACTGTCATTATCATCATCAGAATAATTCCAAAAAACAACAAAATCCTGTGCTGCAGTTGGTAAAACGGGAGTTAAGAGAATATTTGATGCAACTGGTACTGTGTTGAGGATGGTAATA
>CAZALJ010000153.1:0-5481 GCA_964485715.1 uncultured archaeon | reverse complement strand
TCTATTACACAAAAATATAAACAAAGTAAAAGAATTAGAATAATCTTTGACTTACTTTGTTTCAATTTATTTTCCCTTCTTGTTGAAATTTCCAACCAGAATTCATTGCTTGAACTGCCTTTAAAGAGTTTTTTCACATGCATAATAAATAGTCAGCCCCCATCCTGAGTTGTTACAAAAGATTTTTTGTGTAAGAATCCGTCTATCCGATATTATTATTATAAATGATACAGATTTCTGAAAAAGAGACGTGCCTGACGCATTAAAACAAGCCATGGATGTTCTTCTGAATCCACTTGTTTTGTTAAGATCGGTTGGAAGATGGATTGGTCAATTGACAATTGTTTTATCATCAGAGCTAAAATGGGTAGGATATAAATTCCAAGAGCCGACAGACGATAGATTTTTGTTCTTCCTAATTGTTCTTCTGACACAAAAGGAGCCAATTTGTTGAGATTACTTCCAATCGGGCTCTCAAAATGGCTTGTAATCTCCTCACGAGAGTGGCCAATATTCTGATTTAGATAATCATCAATTAATTCCTCTAGAATCCTGAATGAGTTCTTTCCACCTTTGCCTGAAAACGGTTTTACAATGTCAAGTGTTAATGGTTTACTCATCCGTATCTTCTTAGGTTCTCTTCCACTCTTTAAGGAGATCCAAAATCTTTCTGTTATCCTATGATTTTCAATGGCTGAATTATTTAAGAACTTGACAAGATTCTCCTCACGGTCTCCAGAGATATACCCAATAAACATCAGGTTATCCCATTTTATACCATGCATGGGGTTTTTGACGAGGAAAACAGTTAAGACGTAGAGTAGAGCAATAAGACCTAAATGACTAATGGAATGGAAGGACACCTTTGTTGAACTAATCATTTTTACTCGTTCGCGTTCAAGAATTCCAACGTTAACTAAAGAGGTAATGAGCCCGCGAACTTTAGCAGGTGTAGCTTTATCTTCCTTACCCAATAGTGCTGAGAAGATATCGGTAATTCCCTGTACTGTATTTTGATCAGCTCGTTGCCCTAGATATACCGCTATTAGACAGAGGGCTCTGTTGTAGTTTTCTAAAACGGATAATGTTTCGACAAGCCGAGTAAAAGGATCTTCTTCTTCGGAAGTCATACAATCTGAACCTATATATATTCTAGTTTATCCTTGGCCGTCCCACACATCAAAAGCAGAAGCATCACGATCGAATTCACAAAGACTTAGAATACCATTCAAACAATTTTGCTTATATTCATCGAATTCTTTGTCTGCGGTTCTTAATGCAACAGTTGGAAAGATATCTTTCACAAGTTTTTTCTGTTCGTTAATAAAGAAAGAACTAACCTTCTCTTGATACTCTTTAAGATTCTCTGCTGCTAGATCATACTTATTCAGATAAACTACAACTGATGTAGTGGGAATATCGAATTCTTTGTAAAAATCCAATTGTTCTTGTAGATCTTCACTTAGATCAAACATACAAAGAAATCTGTTAGCGTTTCGTAAGACGTAGACGCGATAATAATCAGTGATGGGCGTCTGATGACCGCCAGTGCCATACAAGACATGTATAAAACCCCTAGAAGTGAATCTGATGAAGTCGACTGTTTGGGTTGTGTACATTTCTGGCCCTCCAGGAGCTCCAGCCAATATTTTTTCATCAGAAGAGGCTAAAGTATTCATGAAATAAACAAAGACCGATGTCTTCCCACAATTCATTGTACCTAAGATTCCAACGTTCACCATTAGGGCCACAGTCCTATACTTAGATCATATTGTTACAAATGAATCTTTTATTCTAATTAATGGAACTATTAATAATTTTTAGGGGACGAGTGCATCTTCTACTTACTTTAGCATTAATTTATAGTAATTTTTTAATTTATCATATTATGACAAATGAAGTTGATAGAATGTGTTAAAGCACTCAGCTGATGTAATTTTCGTTTTATCGGCTATTTTTCTAGATTCAATACCAATTAATTCGTTATACTATTTCCAGTAGATTAATAGGCGTTGGCAATGAGAGCTGTATCTTCATTTTAATATTACTGTCGTAAAAAGCGCACATTTTTTATTCCGATAGAATTTTATTATATTCGAAAACAAAATGATTACAAAAGAGACTCTTTTAAATTTATTTGACTCGTTCTACATTATATAAAATCGAGGCAATTGAAAGTAAACTAAAAGAGACAACAGAAATAAGCTGGGAACCTGTACCAGCCTAAGTATTATTTAAACAAACGTGAAAAATATTATTAGGTGATTATATGTCAGATCCAGAATTTTATCTAGGAAGAATGGGGGAAGAGCAGTTTAAAATACCAAGTACTACGTTTTTAACTCACGCAGCTGTTCTTGGGGCAAGCGGTTCTGGAAAAACTGTTGTGTGTAAATCAATCGTTGAAGAAGCAATTCGTGCAGACATTCCTATCATAGCGGTTGACCCAAAAGGGGATATTGGAGCACTTGGCATCGGACTTGGGGATTTTACTAAAGAAAGACTGCTAGTTCATGCTGAAGTAGAAGCTGAAGATCGAGGGAGTGGTGATCCAGGGCAAATTGCTGAAGAATGGATTGAACTTTATCAAGATAAGCTAGAAGATTCTTTTGGGACTGAATATGCAGAAGTTGAGAAAGATTTCTCTGATAAGGTGGCGGTCATTCTTATCACACCCAAAAATTCTGCTGGTGTACAAATTTCATTGACTCCCAGCTTTGAGAAACCCCCTAACTATGATGAATTGATGACTGAATCTCCTGATGCTCTTTTAAGCACGCTAGATCTAAAAATTCAATTATTACTCTCTCGCTGTGGCATTGGGACGAGTTCCTCAACGGACAACAGAGTAATTTTTCTCAGTAATTTAATCAGAAATTTCTGGGAGGAAGGCAAGCAAAAGAATGTGGAATTGGATCAACTGATTGAGGGTATTCAAGATCCTCCATTTGATAAAGTTGGTTCGTTAGCTGTTGATAAATTTATTTCTAACACTAAGCGAGCAGAATTGGCGCGAAATATCAATGCGTTAATGGTTAGAGCAGTACCCGGAGTCGATCTAGACTTTGATAAATTTATTGCATTAGCAAAGAAAAAGAACAAAACCCCGATAATTGTATTTGACCTTCGGAAGATCACCGACGCAGATGAAAAAAGCAATTTTGTTGCTGAAATACTAGGAGAAGTGCAACGGTGGGTGTGGTCAAAGGGAGGAACCAGTCGATTGCGAGCGATATTGTATTTTGATGAACTGTACGGTTTTATGCCTGCAGGTTCATTAAGTCCGCCATCTAAGACCGCGTTACTAATAATGTTAAAACAAGCACGAGCAGCAGGTTTGGGGTGTGTTTTAGCTACTCAAAATCCAGGAGATCTTGATTATCGCGGGCTATCTAACATCGCTACTTGGATTTTAGGGAGACTAGCTACTAATCAGGACATAGCGAAGGTGCAGGGAGCGTTAAAACCAGTATTTGAAGGTGCAGGTGGAACTGAGGGAGAATTTGCTAAGCTTATGGGTCAAATAAGGGCATTAAAACCTGGAAATTTCATTGCTTACAATCCAAAATATGGGGTGAATAGGTTATCCACACGGTGGCTGCTAAGTCTCCATAAGGGCCCCTTAACAGATACTGAGATCAAAGTTCTGACACTTAGACCACCAAAGCCAAAGAAGAAAGAAAAACCAAAAAAATCAGTTGCTAAAGCTGAAGTAATAGAAGAAGAACCTCAAATAGAATTCGAGTTCAGTAAGAAAAAACCTGCAACAGGGAAAATAACCGAAAGGTTTCTTAACCCTAAAATTGCCACAAAGGGAAAACAGCTGGATAACATAATTTTCGATCGATTAAGCGTCACAGGTGATCCTAAACTGGACGGTTTTACAGTTCAGTCTGGAAAAACAACTAAATTTTATTCCCCTCTCTATTACTCAACAACTCAGATTAACATTAAACGCGCAATCAAAGAGGGTTCTCTCGAATTTCCTGTAGAAATCACCGAAGAAATGATCCGATCATTTGACTTGAGCAGGAAGATCCAATGGAATTCTACGACGATTGAAGGAATTCACGCGTCATCATTACCGCCAACTGACTTATCAATCCAACCAATGGATGGTGTGCAGTTTTATAAGCTTAATAAGGAAATTATCACCAAATTACCTGAAAATATAATTTGGTATTTTACACAGAACCCTTTCAAGGAAGCAGAAGCGATTTATCATCAGAGATTACGAGAGTTCGAAAAAGACGAAGTTGAAAAATTAGCAGGAAGAAAAGTAAGAAAAGAGTTATCAAAGCTATCAACTCAAATTGGTCGCCTTGAAGAAAGAATGGAGACTGAGAACCAGAAACTAGATGAAACAATTGTAAGATTGGAAACCTTTCAAGCAGAAAAACGTGCACGTGATGCTGAAGGAAAATCAACTAAAGCAACTGAGCGTTCAATCGAATCCAGTGGGAATAAAATAACACGACATGAAGAAAAGATACGAGAACTACGTGACCAAATTAAGGAGGCAGAGAGTCAGCGGCAAGATCTAATGAAGGAACAGCAAGCTGCATATGAAGAATTTCATAAAGCAATCGAAAGGTTAAAATCGAAAGGGGTTCCTCAAGATTTTCTTCGCCCAGGAAAGGCCGATATTTCTATCTCTGAAAAAGCCATATATTGGATTCCCAGATTATTGGTGCCTGTTACGATAAAAAATGATAGTGTGGAAGAAGGCTCTGAAAAACAGCTTTTAATCAATTTGAACTTATATAATGGGAATTCAGATATCTCTTGTGATGGATGTGGAACTGAAATCAGTACTGAGAATTATTATCAGTCTTTACTAGAAGCAGAGATATCTCCTCCAACGTTTATCTGCCTAGAATGCTTGAAAACATTCTGCAGCGAGCATATAACTTTTTGCGACTTATGTTCCAAGAGAGCTTGTTTAGATCATGCAGATGAGTGTAGTGTCTGTCATAGAACCCTCTGTGGTAATTGTCTTGTGCATGATGTGAATACTAATGAAATTTATTGCCTAGAACATACCCCCAAGTTGTGTGGCGGGTGTGGAAAATCTTTTGCCCCAGATCTATTGTCCATGTGCAAGAAATGTGAATCTTTAGTCTGTGATGCTTGTGGCCGGGTCAAAGTTAAGATCAAAAACGAAGAAGTAGTCGCACGCTGTGTAAATTGCTCTTAATTCCTGTTTATCTATACTATTGCCAATGAAATCGTAGTGAAGGGGAACTTTACATCTCCTGTAAGATTGAGAAAAAGAAGGGGGAAATTAAAATCGCGCCAATCATTATCCCACTCAAAATCATGTTCACCAGGTTCACATTGTCTCAAAGAAATTACCCTCCACTCTCAGTTACGTCTTCCCACTCACATCCTTTAAGTAATTCTTTAAGGGGAGGATTCTCAAGAAAATCATCCTCAATATAGTCATCTAGGTTGTTGTATAATTACGTGATATTTTAGTTT
>CAZALJ010000152.1:0-5485 GCA_964485715.1 uncultured archaeon | reverse complement strand
AAGATTCCTACAATTGCAACCTACAAAGCTGAGGATCACTTGAACATTATCCTTTTAGTTTCCCTTGACAAAGTTTAATATTGACATTATTATTAACCTATCTTTTTTTCTACAGAATTCTTCTAGTTTAGATAAACTAAATCATCTGATTTTAAAAGTAGAGAATTAAAAATGTCTAACAGCTCTTATTAATCCAATTTTTCCCCACTACTTCTTACTAATCTTCAGGTTTGACACAAAGAAGTCTAGAAAACGGGAGAGGAATTTTATGGGGGTTCTCATTGACTTCAACCATGACCCCTTTATCATCAATGCTTTTCACACGCATTTTTATCCCAATAGCATAAATATCATACATTTCCAATTTCTTGGTAGTATCTGTAGAATGGTTTTGGATTCTAGTCAGAGTTACTGGTGTTCTCACAGGAATTTCATGTAAACATTTATCCTCACAACCCAAATCTTCATCTATCTCCTTCATTGGAATGGGCATCCCGAAAGGGGTCACTTTCCTTATCAGCTTACGATAGATGTATTCTGCAATCTCATCGGAGATCCCATGTTCAAGATAACATGCTTGCTCGTGAAGCTTACTGAACGGCACGTCGAATATTTGATGGAGCATAGCTTCTGCGAGTCGATGATTTCGGGCAATTCTTCGGACTACTTGATACCCTGGTTCGGTAAAGCGAACCCCTTCATAGGGAAGATAATCAACATAACCCCGTGGTTCTAGTTTTCGACGCACAATATTTGTGAGCTGAGTTTTCGTGAGGCTATTTTCCATCCTGTCCAATATTTCTCCATTCTTAATGCGTTGTCCTTTATCCTTGGAAACATGCAAATCAAACATCACTTCCATGATTTCTTCTTCGACAACTCGTAATCGCCGTTGTTCTGTTTCGTGCATTAAAAATCACCTTACTCCTCTGAATGAGTGAACAAAATCATTAACTCCAAGGTTTTCCTCTTTCTATTAGTTCTTTGTTTTACCTCTTTTCATGGTAAATTTCATTGCATTGAAATCTTCTTCTCATTTCCCCTAAGATTATTATGTTGAAGAAGGCGATAAGCTAAAAATAGGGGGGAAGCAAGAACCATCAGGACAGTTGACCCCCATAATCTAGGGGTCCACTCGAGATTTGTCGCTGGGTCTTCACCAAACATAGCAAGAAGAGCAGCCAATAATTCGGCCCCATTTAAAAGCACGAAAAATACCCCGATGATTGATGCAATTCCTGTAGCCACGAGGATAAATGCTAATCCTGTATGGGGTTCATTTCTTCCTAGAATATAATATTGACCTGTGAAGAGGGTTGCCATGATAGTTAGGGTAGCAAAAGCAATGAGAAAGTCCCCTCGCCATTCAAGTAAGTTGATCCCTGGCAGGGTAGATAAATCTGGTATTATTTCAGCCATTACTTTATGAAGCCATTTTGAGAGTTCAATCAGACTTTGCAACAAGAACGCTAGTCCTACTAGGAAACCCCAAATAGTCAAAAAAGTCATCAGTCTTTTATTTTTCTGAGACAGATCAATTCACACTCCTAAGACAGGTGCAATCAAGGGAAACGCAAACAAAGTTAGTAGGGCAACAATATAGGCAACGAGCGTAGTATAAACAGCCACAAACCCAGCCCATTTCCAAGAATTGGTTTCACTTCTGATAACGCCAATAGTTGCCACACAAGGTACGTATAACAAGACAAAAACCATATAGGCAAACGCATGACCAGGAAGCCCCGCTAAACTACTTATTGAAGGATCTTGTAATGCAGACACGAGATTAGATTCGGTTCCTGCGTCTCCTAAATACATGCTTCCAAGGGAGCCGACAACAACCTCCTTAGCAACAAAACCAAACAATAACGCAGCACTAAGCTGCCAATCTAAATTAAAAGGAGCGAATACAGTGGCAACGACGCTGCCAAGGGGTTTTATGAGACCAATTTGATCCATGAGCCAGATAACAGTGATAGACATGAAGATTATTCCTCCAGCTTTGCGGAGAAACAATTTTGAATTATGCCAAGTCTTGAGACCAACACTAGAAATCTTTGGAATTAAATACATGGGAAATTCAATGATAAAAGAAGAAGCTTCCTCAGTGAAGACAGTTTTACGAAATATAAGGGCCATATTAACAGCAACAATAATTCCTAGGAAATAGAGGAGGAGGGTTACAAGAGGTGCTGACGCTGGAAAGAAGGCAGCAGATAGGATTATATAGACAGGTAAGCGGGCACCACATGAAATGAAGGGGATAACCATGATAGTCACCATTCGATCCGTATGACTTCGCAACCCTCGTGCAGACATGATCGCAGGTACTGTACACCCGAACCCTAGCATCATGGGGATAAAACTTTGACCATGTAAGCCGAGTTTTGTCAGAATCTTATCCATGAGAAATGTTGCTCGAACAATGTATCCAGTATCTTCTAGAACAGCGATAGCCAGGAATAGAAACATAATATTAGGTAAGAAAATCACAATTGAACCTATTCCATCAACAAGAGTACCATTAAGGAATTCTCCAACGATTGCTAAATCATTAGTAAATATTGATGAGATTATTTCTCCTACATAAAAAAAAATAACTTCGACTAATACCATAAACGGATCAGCAATCGAAAAAGTGAATTCAAATACCAGCCACATGAGAACAATGAAAATCGGAATACCCAGAAACTGGTGGGTTAGGACATCATCCAACAGATCAGATCGTGTGCGAGGCAGCCGCTGATCTTTCCTTACTGTTTGGACAATAATATCTTCAATTAATTTATAGCGGATATTCGCAAATTCTAGGGGAGGATCCGTAAGTCCCGCTTTAATCTTAGCCCTTTCCAATCCACCATCGAACCCTTTTTCTGTTAAACGCTCAGCCATCTCAGTATCTTCCTCTAGAACCTTTATTGCCACCCAACGGGTATGATCCCTCAGTCGATGAGCATCTACCGAATATTGAAGCAAAATTTCTTCTAATGCTTTGATAGAATGTTCAATTTTCGACGGAAAGGGAAGAATCTTGGGGGCTGGAACGGGGGTTTTCATTGATTCTCCAATGAAATTCCGAAGTTCGTCAATCCCCAGGCCTTTCACAGCGACAAGCGGGATCACTTTGACCCCAAGTATCTCTGAAAGTAGCTTTTCATCAATGGCTATTCCATTTGTCTCAGCTAAATCGCTTTTGTTTAAACAGACAACGAGAGGTACTTGTAGTTCCATCAATTGAAGAGTTAAAAATAAATTTCGTTCAAAATTGCTAGCATCAAGGATGTTGACAACTAATTGAGGTTCTTGATCTAAAATAAAGTCTCTAGAGACTATTTCATCAATCGTTTGAGCAGTTAACGAGTAAATCCCAGGGAGATCTGTGATTTCAATGGAAATACGGTTATAGAGCATAGTCCCAGTCTTTTTTTCGACTGTTGTCCGAGGAAAATTAGCAATGTGCTGACGTAAACCAGTTAAGGCATTAAAAACGACTGATTTTCCAACATTCGGGTTGCCTACGAGAGCCACTGTCAACATGATTATATCACTTTGACTTCAATATCAGCTGCATCACTCTTACGTAGAGTGATCTCAAATCCTCGGAGCTTTACCTCATAAGGATCTCCTAGAGGAGCTTTTCGAATTAATTCTATTTCAGTACCTGGCACAAATCCAAGATCCAACAGTGTTTGTCTTATACCACGGCCATTTCTAACCTGTTGGATACGAGCTTTTTGACCAATCTCTAATTCTGAAAGTTTTACAATCAATAATCTGCTCACCAAAGATCATTTTACCATGAAAAATGTTGAAGTTTCACGGAGAATAAGTCAAATAATCTATTAACTTCAGATCTTAAGAAGATTACGCCTGTGAACATTCTCGTTAAGATTGAATTACACCTATGTAACAGAATATCTTATCTGATATTCTGTTACAAAGTTTGAATTGATCTTTTTTACGAATTTTTAAGTGTCATATCGCTATTTACAAGAGTAATCCTATTTCTTTTCCCTCCCTGCTACTTTTTTTTTGACTTCAGGTTTGACACAAAGATGTCTAGAAAGCAGGATAGGAATTTTACGAGACCTCTCATTTATTTCGACCATAACTCCCTCATCATCAATGTTCTTCACATGCATTTTTACTCCAATAGTATGAATATCATACACTTCCAATTCCTTGGCAGTATCTGTTGAATGATTTTGGATTCTAGTCAGAGTTACTGACGTTCCTGCAGGGATTTCATGTAAGCATTTATCCTCACAACCCAAATCTTCATCTGTCTCCTTCATGGGAATTGGCATTCCGAAGGGTGTCGCTTTCACTTCCAGTTTACGATAGATGTGTTCTGCAATCTCGTCAGAGATCCCGTGTTCTAGATTACTGGCCTGCTCGTGAAGCTCACTGAATGGTATATCAAATATTTGATAGAGCATTGCTTCTGCAAGACGATGATTACGGGCAATCTTTCGAGCTACTTGATAACCTTTTTCTGTTAAGCTAACACCTTGATAAGGAAGATAGTTAACATACCCCTGTGGTTCCAGTTTTCGGCGCACGATATTCGTGAGCTGGGTTTTCGTGAGTCGGTCTTCTATACAGTCTAGTATTTCTCCCATCCGAATGCGTTGTCCTTTGGTTTTGGAGACATGCAAATCAAACAGGACTTCCATGATTTCCTCTTCAATGACCCGTAAATCCTGTCGCTTTTTTTCGTGCATTTAAAACCACCAAGATCCCTGAATGAGAGTCCACGAACATTCCCAATAGGGTTTTCCCGCTGAACCAGATAGTTTTTATGTTTATGAATATTTATGCAAATCATTTAAAAAAATTATGAGGTAAATTCAATGACTTCAATAGATATTGAGAAAAGTGAAGAAGGTTCTTTACGGCAAATTTGGCAATGGTTTCTTTACAAATTCAACTATGGATTAGGAACTAATAAAAGACTGATTACGTTTACGATCATCTGGGAATTTGTTATTGTGCTATTTTTATCAACATTTATTGAACCAATAACAGCACAAAATAAGTAAATTAGATGTATCAGAAAGATAAATTCCAATTTTCATCTGATTTACCTCTAGAGATTAATTTTTGTTGATTGAAGTTATTGGTCGTCATTGGAGTGACCATGAAGGTGAAATTCGGTTGATCCACACTTTTCACACTGTTGAACTGTGCCTAGATCCTCAGGTAATTGCCAGGTGTGTCCACATTGATCACAGTGAAAAAAATCAGCAGGATTAACAATTCGAATAGCAAGTCCAAGCAATAACGCCTTAGCAATCTTTCGATGAGCCTCTTCTAGGTGCCTTGAAATGGTGGATTGCGAGATATTCATTTTTTCTCCTGCTTCCTGTTGTGATAGGCCTTCCAGGTCAGTTAATCGAATAGCTTCCAGTTCTTCAAGAGTCACAGCTACTTCACCTGCAATTTCCGATAATGGTATACCACGTGGTTTGAAGTAAGTGTGCTC
>CAZALJ010000151.1:0-5486 GCA_964485715.1 uncultured archaeon | reverse complement strand
CAAAAGTATGATCCTTCGAACTTCTTCCGTCTGAACCAGAATATCAAGCCAACATCTTGATTGTCATGATTCGTGTTGGACAGCCTGGATCACCGTGGTTATGTTTGCACAAAATCTAATTAGAATCAAGAATTGATTCACTTTCAAGATAATCTCCTTTTTTTCTCTTTTTTTCAACTATTTGGGATATTGAAAAGCCTGACAAGATAGAAAAATTGTATGCCTGACTTTTTCATAAATAAACCATTAAAAATAGCGCTTTCACCAAAAACACTAGATTTTTCTCTAATTTCAGTTTTTATTCTTTAAAGGATACTTTCGTAACAATTGTCCAAGATTCTCTCTCTTTTAGCAAAAGAAGATAATCTGTGCATGTTCCTTTTCCTCTTGGACTCTCAATAAACCACTTTAATCGAACACTCGCCGCGATACCTGTTTTATCAATAGCTTCAATTATTGCTGTTTGCTTAATCTCAGGTCGTGGTTTTAGACTTGAATACTCTTTACTGGCGGGACTGTTTTGAAAAATAATATCAGTTGTCTTGGACTCGACTAATAATCGATTTCCTTTTTTGTGCCATGCTTTCACAATCTTTGAATAATTCCCTTCAATCACTCCCGTAAAATAATTTTCAAGGGTCTCTTGAATAAGCTGAAAATCTTTCTCATCATCCGAAGACATTTTTATACACCATTTCGGGAGAAAATTCAAGAATATTTTTATTGAATTATTAAGGTAATTTTCAACAACTTCTTGAAAAAACCATTTTATTGTTCGCATGAAGAAAAAAAGTGTTTAGGGGGAATGATTCACTTATCATTGGACAGCTTAGCAACTTAGAAGAGGAAAATAAAGTGTTTTCAAACGAAATTTATTTGATTGCATCATTATTTAAATTTAAGATGGAGTACATATCAAGTTTCATTATCAAAATTAATTCCTACGGTTAAAATAATGACTATCAAGCGCCATCATGTCAAGTCACTTCTAAAAGTGCTGCTAATATTAGTTGAAGCTACGATTTTAGCTATAATAGTTAGTTTCGTCATAAGAGAATTTGTGGGTCGAGAGGTCTTTTTAAGTTTCATTTTATTTCCAGAAAATATCAGTGTTCCCTATCCTTACAATCTCTTTGGTGGACTAGTAATTGTTCTGGGATTTATGTTGATTGTCTGGGCAAATTATACGTTATTATTTGTAGGAAAAATTGGATTAAATGCAAGGGAGCCTTTTCATACACCGTCTACCCTCGTCATAGAAGGCCCGTATAAGTTCAGCCGGAATACAATATATTTGTCAGTTATCATGATGTCGTTTGGTTTAGCCATACTGGCGGGTAGTTTAAGCATTTTTATTGTAGCTATTTTATTATTTCTTATATTCAGGAAATGGTTTGTAAGTTGGGAAGAGAAGAAACTTGAAGAAGCATTTGGAGAAAAATATACAGAACATAAAAAACGTGTTAGACGTTGGTTTTGAATAATAGCATAGGTGACAAGTCGAGTAAGGGAAATATTTTGGTATTTAATATGTTAAACGACATAATATGACTCAAAGTTACGCTTGAAGAAAAAAAGTAAGTATAAGAAAAACTCCCTCCTCACACAAGTTAATCTTAGATTTGGTAACTACTTAGGAGGAGTTTTCTCAGCTACAGGTAGTTCAGCTCCACAGAAAAAAATTAGGTTGCGGCTAATTTCTAATCGAATCGGCAATATTAAGGACTTCTTTTACTAGGAGCTTAAAATCCTCTCGCTGTGACCTGTGATTTGTAATTGCTACTCTTATTGCGTATTTCCCGTTCAAGGTAGTCCCCGAAGGAACTGCGATCCCTTTTTCTTGGAGTAATATCACAATTTCCTGATTTATTCTATTTAGCTCACGCATTTCGCTCACACCATCTGTAAACCTGAAGTTAACAATATTCATTGAGGTGGGAGCGAGTAATTCCAACCTTTCCTCTTCCTCGACTAATGCTGTCAAAAACTTCGCCTGGTTAATATTTTGTTCTATTAATCTGCCATATTTGTCGATTCCATGTTCTTTTATCCCCATCCAGACCTTGAGTGCTCTAAAACCCCGAGACAACTGTAGACTATAATCTGAATACCAAATTTCTCCCCCACCTGCCCCCCTTGTTTGATGTACGAGGTAATCAGCAGCCAGGTTTAATGAGCTGTAGTGATCCTTTCTTCGCTTTACAAGCACACAACCCACATCAAAGGGCATGTACATCCATTTATGGTAGTCAAATGCGATGCTATCCGCTCGTTCTAATCCATCCACAAGATGTTTGCTCTTGGGTGAAAGCTTACACAAAGCCCCAAACGCACCATCAGCATGAAACCACATATCAAACTCTTTTGCCAAATCAGCAAGCGCGTGTAAATCATCGGTGGCACCAGTATTCACTGTCCCTGCTGTGCCAATTAAGCACATTGGTCGATATCCTGCCTCAATATCTGCCTCAATTGTTTCTCTTAGCAAGGTGAGATCAATCTCAAACCTAGTTGTGACTGGAATTTTTCTGTAGGAGTTAAGACCAAGACCTAATACTTGAATGGCCTTATCTACGGAATTGTGGGTTTCTGTTGAACCGTAGAAGAGAAAATCTTTCTCACTGGCCTTGGTTCCTTCCCGTATTATATCATACTTCGCCTGGGTATTTCTAGCCACCGTAAGTCCAATCAGATTTGCTATACTCCCGCCAGAGACAAGAACACCCGAGGCCTCTGGATCATAATCGAGCATTTCCTTGGCCCATTCTATCACTTGGGTTTCAACATAACTTGCTGCATGTTCAGCCCCACCGACGTTCGGGTTGAGAGCCGTGGCTAGCATCTCTGCTAGCATTCCATAAGGGGTACCAGTCCCCACAACCCAGTCCCAGAAGCGGGGATGATTATTTCCCATGGGGTAATGCAGGATATTTCTCTTGAATTGTTTATAAATTTGGGTTCTATCTTCCCCTTTCCTCGGTATGGGGACTTTGAATGCGGATTTTACGTCATTTGGTATCGGACGCCATATTGGCTGGTCTCTAATATTTTTAAGGAAGTCTAACATATCATCAAGCATTTTGTGGCCTAATGTTCGTAAATCATCCCAATTTTCTGGATCCAGGCTCTCCTCGTTTTCACTCATTTCTAATACCTCAAGAATTTTTCTCTCTTTTTTTTTATTATAAAATATTAATGTCTTTTAACCATAATTAATAGACGGTGTACATACAAAAATCTAGACCATTAGGGATATATCCAACGTTTCTTCTGAGTTATGCTTTAATTTTTATTGATGAAGTTTCGTGCATTTATTATTGCTAACGATGTAAGCTGATTATTTGCTGCGCGTCTTTAAGATACTCCTCTATATGTACCTTTTCGATTCGATCTCTCACTGAAATGGCAGCATCCCATTTCTGAAATTCTCTTTCGATCTGTGTAATCTCAAAACCAACCTTTTCTTCTAGACGGTGGAAATTATTGGTATTTGCATCCTGTTTGACTTGTTCGAGGATCACTAACGCTTTTTCAATCTCTCCATCAACAATTAACATCTTGGCTTTTAATAATGAAAGTTCTACGAGTTTAGGGGAGAATTTCTGGTCATGGACCCTATGAATATGATTATCGATTAATTGTTGAGCTTCCAACATAATTTTCTTATCTTCCGTGAGCTTAAATTCCTCTATATAAAGTTCAATGAGATGATATACGACGAGGAAAGAAAAATCCTTGTCTGATGTGGGCAAGACCTGTGCGTTTTGCGGATGCTTTTCACTGTATGCGTCTTCCAAAAGTTTAAAGAATTTTTGCTGAGCTTGACCTTTGTCGATAAATCGTGAGCTAGATTTCAGAAATATAGCTTCAGCTAAAGACCCATGGAGTTTCACTACTTCATTACTTGTAGTTTTGCTTAATTCTTGAAATTTGTGAATACACTCTTGTGCTTTTGAACGGTTTTTTGATTCGAGATAAAGAAACACTAGAGGAAGAAAGCAATAAGAAAGTATCATTGGATTTCCAATTTTAACTGATGAATCAAAAGCTTCTTCTAGAATCTCTTCTGCCTGCTCTAATTTCCCTTGCTGGTAAAACATCAAACCTATTAGGGAATTGACTAAACTTGACCCCTGGATATCGCTAATTGACCTAAATAATGCTAATGCTTGAGAAAATTTGTTTTGGGCTGTAGTGAAATCTCCTTTTTGCAAAGAAAATTGTCCTTGCCATGCAAATATCCAAGCCATTCCTTGCTGAGCATCAATTGATTGAAAAATTTCCAAGCTTTCTTTAAGAAGCTCAAAGCCCTCGTAAACATTACCTTTCTCACGTTCCACAAACGCCATGTAATATAAACACTTGGCTTTGATGAACAGGTTCGTTTGATTGACTTCCAGACTCCCTTGAAAATATTCAGAAGCCAAATCATTTTTATATTGATAATAATAAGCCATTCCGATTAAAAAATAAAGAAAAGCACTCCAAAATGACAGAGTTTCGAGATGCTCTTCTAATTCATGTTTCTTTTGTGCTACTAATGTTGTTGTGGTTAATCCGTTCTTTAACGCTTCAGTAATGTTCCCTTGAGTAATTTGTAAATTAATGATAGATGTCTGATAAACTAAACTTGATATAGAAAAGGATTCATTGAAATTAATATTTGAGGTTTTATGAATGAGGTTTTCAGCTTCTTTGACTTCTCCAAGCCGAATCAATGCTCTACTGTGATAAGAAACGCAGATAGCCTTTTCAAGGTCGTTCAGTTTTGTTGATGGGTGGTTGTATGCCAAATTGTTAATTTCTTCTAAAAGTAGAGAATAGTCTCCTGTTACATAAAGATGTTCTAGAGCGTCTTGATTCAACTAAAAACCTCTTTAATAACATTCGGTTTTTCTAATCATTTTGTGTCTAAGTTTTTTATAATTTTGGGGATGTAGGTATTAACACCAAGTGGATTCTATGGCTGGAATTAATCAAGTCGCCAAAATGACTTCTTAATATTCACAGTCGAAAAGAAACCCGTAGAAGCGAGTTTAGATTTTGTTAATGAAAAACATTTTGCTGTAGATACGACTTTGAAAGATTTTATTTCGTCTAATCAGTGATTGCAATTGGAAGATTCCTATGAAAATCCTTTCATTCCAACTTTAAACGACATGTGAAGGTAGCCTAATGGCCTGTTGATCCCCATATTTTTGTTTTCACATGGGTTCTTGCGATAATACTTTCAATGGCTGCAGGGTTCTATCCCGCGTGGCGAGCTGCGGAATTAGACCCAGTTGTAGCACTGAGAAAGGAATAACGACAGACTTTTCCCAGAAGAATTATCATGCATTGTCTCAAAGAACGATTTAGAAGAATCCCAACAATAATAACACGCCTAAATATATTGTTGTGACTGATAATCTCGCAATAGTCGCTAATCCTTGGGTCTTAATGAATTCTCCCCATCCGATTTTTTCTCCCGTCTTTCGATAGAGAAT
>CAZALJ010000150.1:0-5489 GCA_964485715.1 uncultured archaeon | reverse complement strand
TATTATAACTTTAAGCGTTTCGTTACCTTTTACCACACATTACTTTTTAAATATGAAGTCCGATATTTTAAGTACAAATACAATTAATCCTAAGTACAAGTACCAGCTTCAACTACATCACATATCACAATTCTTAGTAGAATTGAAGAGCTCTGAATAATAGTTTAATATGATTTTTGACTGAAAAGATCTTTTAAAAATGTTAAAGATATTAAAAGAATAGGTAATAATGAAAAAAATAGTGAAGGTAACCTTTCAGAGCCCAGTCGAGGTCAAACATCGATGAACTTTTCCGCGATTTTCGACTTGATTTTCGAATGTCAATATAGTAAATTTTAGATAATTTACTCAAAAGATCGGCTATTACGGCTTAATACACTGTATATAGTGCTATAAGGAGTATACGGACTTTGACAAGTAAGTGGGATCTTTCTTTTTTGTACAAAGGATTTAATGATCCAAAAATTGATGAAGATTTAAACCAGGCTGAAGAAATAGCTGATAAACTTACAAAATATCGTGGAAAATTAAAAAATGGTGAACTATCCGCGAAAGAATTACTCGAACTATTTAAACAGGCCGAAAAAGTTCAAACATTAGTCTCAAAAGGAGGATCATACGGATTTCTCCTTTTTGCTCAAGAGACAACCAATGAAGATTATAAAGCGCTTTATGCTAAAATGCAGCAACGATCTGTGGATATTGAAAATAAATTAATCTGGATTACATTAGAAATAAGCGATCTCGAAGAAGAAATGATAGAAAAGTATCTCCAAGATCCAGTTTTAGCGAATTATCATCATTTCATAAAAGTTCAGCGATTAAATAAACCTTACTTACTGTCTGAACCTGTAGAACAGGTTCTTTTACAGAAATCGCTTGTGGGTAATAGAGCTTGGCAGAAATTCTTTCAGGAATATACTGCGACCTTCCAGTTCGAAATTGAAATTGAGGGTGAAATAAAGAAATTATCACCTGGAGAAATATACCCTATGTTTCGTGATCCAAACCCTGAAGTGCGTGAGAGAGTATTCAAAACGTATTATCAAAAATACGCTGATAATTCTATTGCTATTAACCATTGCTTCAATAATATTTGGAAGAATCATGGCCAAAATGTAGACCTTCGGAAATATCCCACAATGATGACTCCAGCTCACATTAGGAACCAAACTGAAGAGAGAATCGTTCAAACAATGATGGACATCGTGAAAAAAAATTACTCTCTTGTACAAGAATATTATAAGGCCAAGGCTAAATTAATGGGACAAGGAAATAAAATTAAAGGCTCTGATCTCTATGCTCCTCTTGGTAAAGTAATAAAATACACTTGGGAGGAAGCTAAAGAGATGGTACTAGATGCATACTCCGAATATGATCTGGAGATTGGAGAAATGGCGAAAGTGTTTTTTGATCGGAATTTAATAGACTCAGAAGTTCGGAAAAATAAAAGGTTTGGTGCTTTTTGTGCAGGGATAGCACCAGGCCTAGATCCTGTTATCCACATGTCTTTTGACGGTACACCAAATGGGATTAGCACGTTAGCTCATGAAATGGGTCATGGTCTCCATGATATGTTTAGTGGTCGAAAACAAACGATTTTTAATTATTCTCCCCCTCTTGTTGCTGCGGAAACGGCTTCTACTTTCGGTGAACAGATTCTTATTGATAGGATATTGAATACAATAACAGACGAGGAAGCTAAACTAAAACTCCTTGCTAATCAGTTAGAAGATGCTATTGTGGTCATTTCCCGCCAGACCATGTACACACTATTTTCTGAGGAATGCCATGAAAAAGGAGCCAAAGAGAATCTCTCTTCCAAACAAATATCGAATATGTGGGATAAACATGTAAAGGATGCTTATGGTGATGCGGTGAATTTTCTGCCGGAACAGAGCTGGAATTGGGCAACTATTCCACATTTTTTAGATCCTCGAGTTTTTTATTGTTATGCATACTCTTTTGGTATGTTATTTGTTCTAGGTCTATACCAAAAATACCTCGATGAAGGAAAAGCATTTATCCCTAAATACAAACAAATACTCGAGGCGGGAGGATCTCAGTTTCCTGTTGAATTAGCTGCCTCGGTAGGATTAGATCTCACACAACCTGAATTTTGGCAATCAGGGTTTGATTATCTTACGAAGCTCTTAGAAGAATTTCGAGAAATTGTCGAAGAAAGAACATAATCATCAGTTGTTGCTAATGGATCTCAATTAATCTTATAATTTCAAGATAGATTACGGTAAAGTCGAAAAAGTCGTCATAAATTGATCAGAAGCTTACTCTGATTAGAATGGATGAGGTGTTGACTTCCGAAAACAAATATTCATTGTAAGAATATCACAAAAAACCACTATGGATACCTTTTTGAGAATCTTGTCCCTCGGTTGTTTCGGAGGATTTAGCAGTTTCATGACTTATAAAGGTAGTACTGAGTCGGACATTAAATGGTCTGGTCATCTGTCAATTTTATGGAAGAGAAAGGTTAAAAATTTCATTAAAAAAGATCGTGAAAAAGCGTTAGAGGTTTTCTTTGATAATTTTAAACAAGGAAAAGACCTCAAGCAGATGGCATATGGCCTCATAGAATTACTCCCAACAAGTCTTTATTTGATTCTCTCTTCGTTTAAAGAGTTTTCTAAAGAAGAAACATCAATTTTTTTCGAGCTGATCTCAACTCCTGAATTTCTAACCTATATTTCTAACCTAGACCAAGAGAAACAAGAGTTAATTCTGATACATATTCATAACAATTGGAGTTCCTTTTCAAACTTGGAATCAGTCCGATCAATTCTATCTCAACTTGATCCCAACCTTGTGGAACTGTTATACGATAAAATATCTAAACAAAAAACTAGATCTGATTCTTCTCAGTCAATTGAAATTATGAAACTATGGGGAAATGGGATTTTACCAATCTTACTATTGTCGTATTTAAAGACCCCAACTGAACAGGTGAAACCGTTATTTAAAGAACTTGCTCCTGAACAGCGAGTACAGATTTTTCAAATAACCGCTACTTTATCAAAAGCACAATTTCAAAACTTTTTGGAATTGATATCTCCAACAGAAAACGAAATAAACTATCTTTTTGTATCACAACATTTCCTGAACAAAGAGTTAAGAAATCTACTTATAGATTGGCTTTTTAATCAAAATTTGTCACTGGATTTAATTCTCAAAGTATATCAACAGAATAAGACTGAAGATGCTTTTTCTTTTTTTGCAAATTACTTTATCGTTGGTATAAAGCGGAAAATCTATCCTGCACCTGATGTTATTGCATCAATATTATCCTTTGAGGAATTTTCAATTGCACATGAAATCCTCATCAAATTGAACTCAAGTAAAGAACATGAACCTGTTGAAATTCTGGTTTCATGTCTTAACAAACTCCAAGAGCAAGTATCCCGATATTTTGAATTTTTTGATCGTGAATTGGAAACCTATGCTTCTCAAAGTATTGAATTTATTCTAATAGCTTATTTTGAAAGTAAATATGAATCACATCATCAATTATTGCTACCATTTCTTCAAGATACAGCATCAAAAAACTGGAAAATGATAATTAAAACCACGGTTAAAACGAAGGATTCTCCTCCTCCTAATCTCGTTTTTGATATTTTTACTACCTGCAGTAAAAGAATAAAACAAAATATTGGCAAATATATCATAGAACAATCTTGGATTACTCAATTAACATTTCTGAACAGTGACTTTGATATCTTCAGATCTGCTTTGATTTCCTCCAAGAAATTGTCCATCACAGTACAAGCTCTATTAGACCCCTTTCTCAGGCAACATGTATCAGAACGCTTTGAAGAAATTGTCCTATTAGGAAAAAAAATTACTTTCCCCCACTTAGCCTTTGTGTCAATGATGGATCAAAACCACTTAAAGATACTTTTAAACACGATTGGATCAAAAAAGGAATTGTTCCAGTATTGGGAAGAAATTTTCTTAGTGTGCTCGGAAGATGCTTTACCTATTGTATTGAAAGATTATCTGATTAAAGAACGGAAAAGAAAGAATTATTTGATACCTCTTGTAAAAAAATTAGTGAGTTCAGAGATCCCCCAATTTTGGATGTACTATAAAACAGTCCATGCCCAAGATATTTCGAGACTCGAACCAATTTTAATTCATGCTTTTGAAGCTAGTATTCCAACCATTGGTGAAGTTCTATCTCAATTGCCAGAAGATCATTTTACATTCATTATAGATAATGTCCTCCCACAACTTGGCTCTTTAGGACCTAAGATGTTATACTCACTCTTGTCATTGCAAGATACATCAAATATCCAAGAGCGATTGGTTCAACGTACAATTTTAGAAATTGTTAGATTTGATCCCGAGGAATTATTGATTATTGTTTTGATTCGTTGTTCAAAAACCATCACTAACCGAAAGATCAGTGACTTCATTCTCCGCTTGATTGATAAAATCTATTCTCTGTATCCAGTAGAGACGCTAACAATTATTGATGCTCATAAATTAATTCCGTTGTTACCTGCAACAAAATCTTACTTATCATCATTATCACGAAATGAAATCGAAAGAATTCTACCTAAATTGATGAATAATCTCAAATCAAATATTCTAAATTCTATAATTGCTAATTATCTCGAACAGCAATCAAAAAAAAGGAAAGAGGATTTATCTCTGTTTGATAAGATGTTATCGAATTTTGAAGTGGGAGATTTTTCAATTGAGGGGAAAAATATTCTCCGAGATTATATTCAAAGCTTAGTCGGAATATCTTCTAGCAATGACTTATTGATATTCGCAACCTTTGAACAAAAACCTCGTAGCCAATCTCAATTACTTCCAATCTTTTTCACTCACACATCTATTCATACTATTGAAAAAATTCTTCTTGATTCGCCCATTGATCCATTGGAAGAGAACATACTCAAGTCCATCATCAATCACTTTGAGTCTCAACCACCTGAGATGCCTGAAGAGTATTTCTTCGCTCTCTATGAAAAAGGTAGAGGAAAAGAAGAAGTTCAAAGAGCACTCTTACCACTTCTGGGAGAGTATTGTTCTTGGCATAATCTATCGAATCTAATGGAGCTACAGGAAGGAGAAAAGTACCAGAAAGAGTATAAAAAAGCCCTAATAAAATTTTCCTCAAGATTTGATATTCAATCACCAAAAGCACTACAACAGATCTGGATATCAGGCCTCAAAGACGTTTATAATCGCTTGAAAGAACCTGAAACCCTTTTACAGAGCCAATGCCCGCAATGTGGTAATCCTATCCTTGAGAAACAAAAAAATTGCGGATTCTGTAGTCAACGATTAACTTGTATCATATGTCGAAAATCAGTCGTAAGATTACAAATTGAAGAAGAGATCGTTCAGTGTCCGCAGTGTTCTAGCTTCTTCCATCGACGTCATTTGCAAGAGAGTGTTAAAATTAAACAGGGATGTCCAGTCTGCAATGTGACATTACGAGAAGTTGAAGTGGATTCATTACC
>CAZALJ010000149.1:0-5491 GCA_964485715.1 uncultured archaeon | reverse complement strand
TTACCAGTAATGCCTTGAACAACTACTTTTGAATCTTTACCGATGTACATGATAACACCTTCTTATGCCATTACCTCTTTAAGTTTTCCAACCGCATCCATCATATCCTGGTATGCATCAACACCAGCATCTTTGAGTATTGCTACACCCTCTGCCTCTCGTGTTCCAGTTAGTCTAATTACCATAGGGGGAGCATCTGGAAATTCTTTCATTGTCTGAAGTATGGCTTCGGCTACGACATCACACCTAGTAATGCCACCATAAATATTGATAAGGACCGCCTTTGGTTTCATTGTATATATGAGTTTAAGAGCTTCATATACACGTTCTTTACTGGCACCACCACCAACATCAAGGAAGTTCATCCCTTCTAATCCATGTTGAGCTAGTACGTCAAGTAAAGCCATTGTTAACCCTGCTCCGTTCGCCAGAATACCTATTTCACCATCAAGTTCAACAAATGAGAATCCAACTCTTTGTGCTGTCTTTTCTAGCTCAGTAAGTTTACGCTTTCGTAATTCCACAACAAGTTCTTGGCGAAAGGCAGCGTTATCATCCAAAGTCATCTTTCCATCCACAGCAACCACTCCTGACGGAGTAAGAACCAACGGATTAATTTCAACAAGTTGTGCTTCTTTTTCAGTAGCAATACGCCACAACTTTAGGAAAAGATCTGTAGCTGAATCTAGGTCATCACCCGAAAAACCTAATCTCTCAGCAACACCCTTTGCAACAACTTCACTCAAACCTTCTGTTAGAGAAATATTCTCTTTGACAATAGCTTCTGGACGAGTAGCAGCAACTTCCTCAATATCAATGCCACCTTCTGCGCTTGCAATAAGGACAAAACGCCTCCCAGAGGAATCTAGAGCAATAGAGCAATAATACTCATGTTTAATATCAGCCAGTCCTTCTATGAGGATTGCTTCTACTCCGTATTCCCCAATTTTTCTACTAAAGAACTCTTCACACATTGAAAGAGCTTCGTCTCTCGTTTGAGCAATTTTGATGAGACCTCGTTTTTTTCGGCTACCAACTGCTATCTGACTTTTTACTATAGCAGGAAAGCTGAATTGACTAACTTTTTCTTCAATATCTTCCCCTTTTGTGATTACAAGACGTTCAGCAAGGGGAATATCATACTCACTGAAAATTTCTTTGCTTTCATATTCGAGAAGTCGAATTGTTTAAACCTCCTGAGTTTATATTAGAATAATAATGAAAAAAAGGATTGAAGAATGATCTTGTCAGATCTTCTGATAAATCCTATTAAAAGGTGATATCTAAGAATTCACCTATTTTAGCTAAATTCTTTTGTGCTTCATCAGCCACATTCTGGAATAAACTATCACCATTGGTATCTATGCCCACGATTAAAGGACCAAATTTGTCAACTTCTAATACCCATAAACATTCTGGGGTTCCTAGGTCGAGCCAATGAACTTCCTTGACACGTTTAATCCCTTTTGCAGCCACAACTGCAGCACCTCCAACGAAAGCAGTATAAATTGCTTTATATTCTTTCATTGCTTTAACGGTTCTCTCACCCATACCACCTTTTCCGATCACAACGTTTACATTGAAAGTCTTGATAAACTCATCTTCAAATATATCCATCCGTGTTGAAGTTGTTGGGCCAGCAGCGACAATTTCCCATTGATCACCGACTTTTCTTACGACGGGGCCGCAGTGATAAACAGCAAGACCTTCAAAATCGATAGGCATACTCTCACCTTTCTCAGCTAGTTCTAATGCCCGTTCGTGAGCTTCATCCCGGGCTGTAAAAGCAATTCCCGTGATGTAAATCACATCACCTATTTTGACTTTTTGTACATCCTCCTTTGAAATTGGAGTTGTAAAATGATATTCAGCCATGATTATGCCTCCTTATGAGTCAAGAATTCAACTCGTTTATCAGGATAAATGCGAGCTGTTGCTCTTCTCGCCGCCCAACACTGAATAACTACTGCAGCAGGAAGGGATGCAGGATGTCGATGAGCATAGTCGATCTTTACATCTAGTGCGGTCGAAAAATCGCCACCTAAGCCCATAGAACCAATACCAGTCATGTTTATAGCTTTTAATAAATCCTCTTCAAGTTTAGCTATTTCTGGGTCGGGATGTCTTTGTCCTATTGGTCGCATTAGTTGCTTTTTACCTAATTTTAAAGCAATGTCAGCTCCACCTCCAATTCCGAGACCGACGATTACTGGAGGACAAGGTTGACCACCGGCGTTCAAAATTGTGTCTATAACAAACTTCTTTATCCCTTTAATTCCCTGACCTGGTTTTAGCATTCCCAAGGCACACATGTTTTCCGATCCACCTCCTTTGGGAAAAGCTGTAATTTCTAGATAATCTGCTCCTGGAATAAAATCATAATTAATATAGGGAATATGATTGCCAGTATTATCCCCAGAATTGCCACCAACTATCGGATTAACTGCATTTGGTCTCATAGGAACTTCTTCAGTTGCACGAGCTGAAGCTTTTCTGAGTGTTTCTTCAATTCCAAGTATTTTAGGAAAGTTCTCACCTATGTTAACATAATAGATGTGGATTCCTGTATCTTGACACATAGGTGTTGAAGTCTCTTCAGCAATGTTAAAGTTTTCAACAATTGTTTTTAACGCAGCTTTGCTTGTAGGTTTCGTTTCCTGTTCAAGCATCTTTTTCAATGCTTCGGAAACATCATTAGGCAGTTGAGTTGCAGCAAACTTGAGCAACTTAACAGTTGTATCTTCTATTATAGTGTTATCAAACGTTTCTGTCATAATAATCCCAATTTTCAAGCTGAAATTATATAAAAAACTGGTTAAGTATTTTTTTCGTCACAATAAAAAATCTAGCTCTTATTCTAACGATATTATATGAATACAATATAATTTAGCCTGAAAAAAAAATAGAAAAAAAGGAAGGAGATGTAGCACTTTTTTATTAAAAGCGCTATCCCTAAAGAGGTATTGATGTGTTCTATTATCGTGACCAAAATTTAAGTGCCTGTTTTGCTGATTGACGTTTCAGCGCTTGAATGGCTTCTGTCGGATTAAGTTCCTTTGGACATGCCTCTACGCAATTGAATGCTGTATGACATCGAAAGACACCATCCTCTGCAGTTACTCTTTTCACACGCTCTTTTGTATTCTCATCTCTAGTATCTTTGGTAAAACGGAACGCTTTCAAAAGTGCCCCAGGTCCTAGGTAATTTCTATCTGTCCACACTGAAACACATGAGCTATGACAAGAGCCACATAGAATACACTTTGTTGATTCTTCGATAATGGCGAAATCATCAGGACTTTGGATGAGTTCGGTTTCAGGGTCTTTTGAATGATCGCGAACCAGAAATGGGTCAATTGCTAGGAGCTTCTCATAAAAAGGATCCATATCCACTACTAAGTCTTTAATAACAGGGAAGAATGGAAGCGGTTCTAGTTTTATAACCTTTTTATCTAACTGTAGAACCAAAGTCTCACAAGCTAATAGATACTTCTTGTTAACCAGAACAGCACAGGAGCCACAGACACCCGCGCGACAATTATATCTCATGGCGATTGAACCATCTTGTTTAGCAATTAGTTCTTGAATTGCAATCAGAACTGTTGTTCCTTCATCGCAGTCTAGTTCAAAAGAGTCCCAGTAAGGTTCAATATCCCTTGCTGGATTAAAACGCTTGATCTTGAAAGTTATTTTTTCACTCATCACAATCACCTCAGTACTTTCGCTCCTCTGGTTGCCATTTCGTAATAATGACATCTAAATAGCTCAATTTAACCTCACCATCAACGTAATTCACTAGTGTATGTTTCAAAAAGTTTTTATCGTCCCGTTTCATGTGATCAAGTCGCCAATGGCTTCCACGACACTCTTTTCGTTCTAAAGCACCTAAACAAATTGCTTCGGAGAGATCCAGCATGCCCTCAAGAGCGAGCACCCATTCTAACTCTCGATTGAACTCTTTATCTTTGGATTTTAGATAAACACCTTCTTTGAAGCGTCTCTTAAGTTCCTTGATTTTGTCGAGAGCTTCTTTAAGGGGGCCTTCCTCACGATAGACGAAAACTTTTAGCTTCATGGTCGCCCTCATCTCTTCCATAATCGCAAAGGGGTCATTCTTACCTTTACCACTGTACCAGAAATCAAATTTTTCTTGTTGTTTCTGTAATTCCTCAAAAAGGACATATTTTGCATCAGAGGAAGGAGTAACTCCTTTTACATATTCAGCTGCCTCTAGACCAGAAACTTTCCCGAAAACAGCACATTCTAATAGGGAGTTCCCACCTAGACGATTGGCACCATGTACAGAAACGCTTGTACACTCACCACTAGCGAAGAAACCTTCTACTTCTTTACTAGCGCAGTTTTCATCTACATGGATCCCACCCATTGCATAATGGAAGCCTGGTTGAACAGGGATGGAATCTTTCACCATATCTTGACCACTAAATCGTAGTGCAAGCTCACGGATTTGTGGGAGACGTTCAAGAATTTGTTCAGCAGGAAGATGTGTTAAGTCGAGGTGAACATATCCATTCTCTTTTGTACCATATCCTCGGCCTTCGAGCACTTCTTGATAAATTGACCTTGATACAATATCCCTAGGGGCAAGTTCCATTTTTTCTGGAGCATAGTTTTCCATGAAACGCTCACCCTTGTTATTTCGTAAGTAACCGCCTTCTCCTCGTGCTGCTTCGGAAATCAGAACATTATTCCCATATAACGTAGTTGGGTGAAATTGAATAAACTCCATATCTTTCAAAGCAATGCCTGCCCAATATGCAACAGCCATACCAAAGCCCGTACAGTTTAACGCGTTTGAAGTAGCCCCGTAGATCTGTCCTGCTCCACCAATGGCAAAAATAGTTGCATCACACTCCCACATCTCAAGGTTTCCTGTTCTAAAGTTGTAAGCGATAAGTCCCCTCACTTTTTTATCCTTTACCACAAGTCTAACAACAAGACGATCTTCATATACAGGTACACCCAGTTTTACTGATCTTTCCCAAGCTAAATGAAGTATTGAGTGCCCTGTACGATCAGCAGCAAAACACGTGCGAGGGTATCCTGCACCACCAAACGGCCTCTGACCGATCCTGCCATCTTCAAATCTTGAAAAAGGGCAGCCCCAATGTTCTAATTCGTATATTGTTTCCCTTGCTAGTTCAATCATCTTGATTACTGCTGGTTGGTCAGCTAAATAATCAGAACCTTTTACAGTGTCAAAAGCATGTCTTTCAACTGAATCATCTTTAGATTCAGGATGATTTCCAAGGGGAGCATTAATTCCACCTTGAGCGGCTACAGAGTGGCTCCTCACTGGCTGACAAATGGAGATGACAGCTACATCGGCCCCGCTTTCTCGTGCGGCGACCGCAGCACGCATCCCAGCTAGTCCTGATCCAACAACTAAGATACTATGTCTCTTTATCTGCATAAATCTAACCTCCAATGTATCCTCCGATGACAATTCCAGGAAGAGTGGCTATTAACA
>CAZALJ010000148.1:0-5493 GCA_964485715.1 uncultured archaeon | reverse complement strand
AGTAATTGAGCAACATTCGATCCAAAAACCCCTCTATACTGATGTGCCTCATCTATTATAACAAACCTCAGGTTTCTGAAGAACCTATTCCATTTATGATGCCAATCAAGGTACTGATGTAATGCATATGGGTTAGAGATTATAACATGAGCGAAGTTACGAATCCTAGGTCTTTGTTCTGAGGGTGTATCTCCATCATAAATAAATGGACGTAATTTTCCGTTCAGAACTTCATCTAACTCTTTGAGCTTTTCTAATTGATCGTTTGCGAGAGCTTTTGTCGGATATAAAAACAATGCAGTCACTGCTCGTCGTCGTTTTATGGTATTAGCTACTGCAAGTGAAAAAATCAATGTTTTTCCAGACGCAGTGGGAGTTGTTATCACTACATTGTTTCCTGCATGGATAGAGTTTAAGGCGGCTGCTTGATGTGAATATAATTTCAAATTTTTCGTTTTTAACCACTTGGTCAATTCTGGCTCTAATTTAAAATCAAGGACTCCATATTTTGCAGATTTGGATGGAATCGTTTTTTTAAATACAATTTGTTGCCGATAAGAGGAAAGAGCTTCTATTTCTTGGAGAAATTCTTTAATTATCATCCTAACTCACGATAATCTTGAATCTTCTCCCTTTATGGACCGACCATAGCTATCTCGGGTGATATTGATAGAATGGGGGAACTGGTCGGCAATCTCTTGGAGGTGAGTAATCAAAATGATTTTAAAACGATTTGTTAGCTTAAATAACTTTGTAACAAACGCGTGTTGTGCTTCTAAGGTGTCAAGTGAGCCTAAATCTCCCTCATCAATGAACAAAGTCTTTTTGCTAGTACTAGCAGCTCCTTCAACTTGACCAAGTTCAGAGATTTCTTCACTAATGGCTAAGCGTAATGCTGCGTTAATCTGTGTTCGTTCCCCTCCTGAGAATGTTGCAACATCGCGAATTCCATCAGGAACCTTTATTAATATTTCAAATCCCATCCCTTGTCTTCCTGACTCGACTTTTTGTAATTGAATATGAGAGAAGCGGTTATTGGTCAGCTCTGATAAAATGAATGAAGCACGTCTCCCTAATCTTGGTAATACTTTATTGATAGCATAAAAAGGTGCCCCCTTGGTGTGAAAGACCTCGTTCTTAAGTTTTTCAAGAATTTCTTCTTCTTTTATTAGTGTACTAATCTCTTCCTCCAATGCTTCTACTTCAGGTTTTAGTTGTTTCAATTCTTTGATCTTTTGGGTCAGACTCTTTATTTGTTCTTCCAATACAGTTATTGTTTTGTCAAGCGTTCGTTCTTCCTTCTTTCTACTCTCTAATTCCGTTATTAGATTATCATATTCTTTCTTGAACGATATGAATCCTTTGAGACTTTTTTTCAGACTCTCAATTTCATTTTTTATTTCTTTCACTTGCTTTTTAATAGTAGCAACCTTTGAGGTAGGATCAACTATACTTTCGATCTCTTGTTTTATTTTTTTATATTCTTCTTGAATAATTTGGTTAGATTTATGTTTATCTCGTAGAAGAATCAATCGTTCGTTTTTTTCAGATGAGAAATCGAGTTTTTCTAATTTCTTTTTCTCGATAAATAGTTCCTTATCATCAGCTTCTTTTTCTTGTCTCAATCGATTTTCAAGTTCTTGGACCTCTTCTTCAAGCTCTGTGATTTGTTTCAATATTTCTGAAAGAATAAAGGAATCTTTATTGATTTTTTTCTTTTCTGTTTCTAATCCTTTTAAATCCTCCCTAGCCTGAAGCTGTTCCTCACGTAGTTCTTGGAGGAGTCCTTTAGAAAGGTTCCATGACTGTTCTAATGATATTCGTTGAATCCGTTCCAGTAATCTACCTTCTTGATTGAGGAGTTTAAAAGCTGTTTCGTGATCAATAGTCGTACTTAGATTTTTAGTTCTATTCTGTTCCTTTTTGAGCCGATCAAGCTTATTCTTCAAATCTTTCTTCAGAATGTCTTCCTTTTTCCTCTTTTTCTTTTCTAAAGTATTTAGATGATTCTCTATTAGTTTGTAATCCTTTTTTATACTTTCTAATAATTTTAATTCATCTTCTAAGTTCTTTATTTCTTTAGTTTGATCTTCCAGATCTAATAATCGGTTTTGAAGTTTCTGATATTTCCCTAATTCAGCGTTTGCTTCTGTAAGATCATTCAGTTTTGTTTTTAATCGGTTTTGAGTATTTTCTTCTGTCGCTTGTAATGTTTGGTATTTTTCTAATATAGTTCGGTTATTTTCTTCTTTTTTCCTCAATTCTTCAATTATCTGTAACAGAGAGTTATGTTTCTTCTTATAGGAAGTCATTTGAGGTTTTAATTCTACTAGTTCGGCCTCCAGTTGTTCTATCTTTAAAACTTCTTCTTTTTTTACCCTTAACTCCCCTTCTTTCAGATTTTTCTCATTCATTACCTCTTGTATTCGTTTTTGTGTATCTTTAATCGTCTTTTCAAAAATATCTAATCGAAATAAGTTTTGAAGAGTTTTCAATCTTTCTGTTGATGATTTTGAGCCAAGTGCCTTCATTTCATCCTGACGAATGATTGTTGAGTTTACAAATGATTGATAATTCATTCCAAGAATTGTCGACCGAATTTTCTCATTTAATTCGGGGATTTTTCCTGGAACACGTTTTCCATTGATGAAAAGTTCAAGATAACTCTTCCCCCCCTTATCTCGTCCACGCTTTATTCGGATGCTATTATCTCCTGTTTTAAATTGACAGAACACTTTTCCATTTTTCTTGCAAATATCCTCAATTTTAACACTCATTAAATCAAGACGTGAACTCTTTCCAAAGAGAACAAATGTTAATGCGTCTAGGATTGTGGTTTTACCAGAACCAGTCGGTCCTGCAATTACTATATAGGGTGCCTGAAAATCAAACTTGATTGGGGTTTGGTAGTTCATAAATCGATAAAGTTCTATTTTTTGGAGGTCAAATCCTAGTCCTATTCGTGTTTGAGTACTCATTTCGCTTCCTCCACTTTTAAGATGGCGGTATTTAGAATTTCTAACCCTCTATCACGAAGTTCTTCCATGTATGGATAGTCATCATATTGTTCAGACACATATTCTGCAAACAGTACTAAGGGATCTAGGGTTAATTCAGATAATACTATCTCCTTAATTGTATCTGGTGTTGTCCAATTAATCTCATAATGGAAGGCTTTTTCTTCCAGAGTTTGATGAATGCGGGGTAGAATAACGCGTTTTTTAAGAAATGAGGAAATTTGGATTTCAAGACGAACAATTGCGTCTTCAAATTTTTGAGGAAGCCGTTCTAGGATGAAATCAGTTGGATTCTGAGTATCTTGAAGAACTTCAATGAACTTCCTTACTAATGGACGAGGATTGTTTGAGGAAAATTCCAATTTTTTCGTTTTGGTATCATATACATAAAAGCCTTTGTTTTCTTTTGTTTCTCCAAAATTCACTCTTTCTAGAGATCCAGGAACTAAGAGTTTTCCATTAAATAAAACTTGGGTGGTATGAATATGCCCGAAAACAGCTAGATCAACCTCTTCTAGTGGAAGCATATCTCTCTTAAATTTAAATTCATGTGGTAACTGATCTGGGTATGGAATAATACCAATTTTTGATCCTTCTACATAAAAATGTCCGATAATGAACTTAATCTTTGTATCTAGTGTTTTCACTTCATGTTTAATCCAGTCTCGAAATAATTGCTGGCTACGAATCATATGTTGGCCACGTTCAATTTCTTCTCCAATCTTTTCTTCTGCATATGCTACAGCCTGAGTAGCAGTCATATAGGGAAGGAGAACGAATCCAATTTCCTCTCCTGTATTGCAGGCTTTAACCTTTCGCGATTGAGGCCATCTAATTGCATAACTATTGGGTATAATTGAGATCTCACCGAATGGAGATCCTTTTTCAATAATTTGAGGAGAATCATGATTCCCTCCAACCATAACGATAGGAATTTTATGATTAAGTAATGGTTGCCAAACTTTTTCCCTCACTTGTCTTAATAGCGTTGGCCCGATAGTCACACGTTCGTATAAATCTCCGCAAATAACGAAAACATCAATCTGTTCTTTTATTGCATATTTGACAACACGGGCTAATGCTTCAATAAAATCCATTGTTCGTTCGCTTATCCCTGTTCGAAAATTAACTCGATAAGGATACCGAATACCTATATGAACATCAGAAACGAATAGAATTTTCGCCATCATTGATCAGCTGGCTATTTTGGCTTGAAGAGGTTACTCTTTTCTTCATCAGACATTTCTTGCAGTTTTTTTGTTAAGCGAGTACCAGTATGTTTAACTTTCCATTTATCAGTCATAGTCTGATCATTGTATTCTAAGACGTCCATAGCTGTAGGAGCCTTGATGGCATCACCAAACATCAAAGCTGTTCGGGGTGGCATTGCTTTCACAATAGCACGCCAAGCTGCAGGATCCACGGGGCCCGAAAGAGCTCCCGTGATATCTTTTGGATCACTAAGTGAAAGAATGAATCGATTTGCCAACTGCGATAGAATTTCTGGGTCTATTCTCGACGGACGTTGATCTACCATCGCTAGTACAAGTTTGAATTTCCTCATTTCACGAGCTAGCCTATCAAAAATTGTACCTCTTGCGATCGCTGGGTCTAGGAACTTATGCGCTTCCTCAAGTAACACAACTAAATGGGGATATTCTGTCAAATCGACCATTTCACTATACGCTTGATACAGGCGTCTTGAAAGGATATTTGCTACAAATAAGTATGCAAAAAAATCTGCTCCATATTTTCCAAAATCAATTACAATGGATTGACCTGCTTTTAGATAGGTTAAAACCTTGTTTAACGTCCCTTTTCCTGGGGGAACGATAAATTCCAGGCGCTCTAGGCGAGCAATACGCCTACTTAAGGCGCTTAATGTGCCTCGAGTCGCTTGGAACGGATTGGGGTCAGCCATAGGTGCATTTGAAATAGCTTCCACCAATGTTTGACCAGCTCTATTTTTGTTGATCTCGTGAATCGCATCTTTCATGGCGGAACTGAGATCTTGAAAGGCTACGATTATATCCTGTGGCGTAATCTCATCCTCTCCTAGGAGTAACACTTCATCAAGACCTTTACTTGTTTTCGGATCTAATCCTAAGAGAGTAATCTTATCTTCAAAAAAGAATTTGAGTCCCGCTGATTGGTCTGCGCGGCTTCGCCAGCCATATTCTGATTGCATATCAAAAACCAGAACTTGAGCGACTCCTAGTTGAATGATATTTCCTAAAATAATTTTATTAAGGAAAGTCTTCCCAGAGTGGGTTCGACCAAAGATTCCGAAAGGTACCTGAACTAATTCTTGAAAATCCATTGGAATCTCGAATCCTTCGACACCTCTTAAAGTTCCCACTGTTTGAGAATATTCTGGAAGATCGGTTTGATAAACTCTATTCACATCTTCCTCATTGGCAAAACGACCAGATGAAAAATATGGAGGAAGGGTTTCAAATGAAAATGTTTTACAAGT
>CAZALJ010000147.1:0-5507 GCA_964485715.1 uncultured archaeon | reverse complement strand
TTAAATGGTGGTCAAGTTCTATTATCAAGGATTGAGAAACTTCAGGATCCACTAGTATGCTTAGGTCAAGTAACATTATTTACCCTCTTCATACCCAAATTTCTCCAATTTGAGATTTAACACCTTGATTTTAATTGACATAATAATCCCCATTGGTAAGATTTTAATATAAGAAATAAAACCAACCAGTTGGAGATGAGAATGCTCTACCAATGGAATTTGTCGCTAGTGGACGACCACCAGCACCTTTTCTTGATTCAAAAATGTTGAGGTTGAGCATCCTCTATAGATTTTACTATTTTTTTCGAAGTATTTTTTTCAATAGAGGAGTGTGCAGTTTATGTGCTTAGGAGATACAAACAATACCATATTTACTGCGGACATTTTCATTCAGGAACTAATGACGAAGAAAAGCATTAGATCACAATCTATTAGCTTTTTTTACAATATATCAACCAGGTTAAAACTCAGGAGTATCTAAACAATGACTAAAGAAAATAATAATGATTTCGTTGTCACCCCATGGGAAGTTCATGGTAAAGTGGACTACAATAAACTAATGGAACGATTCGGAACAGAACCTATCGATAAGGCTCTCCTTGAAAGAATAAAAAAGCATACCGGTGAATTACACTACATGTTACGGCGTGGAATCTTTTTTACCCATCGAGATATGAATTTTATTTTAAATCAATGGGAACAAGGAAATAAATTCCATCTTTACACTGGTCGGGGTCCCTCAGAGGACATTCATTTAGGACATCTGGTTCCATGGGTTTTTACCAAATGGTTGCAGGATAAGTTTAAAGTCAAGTTCATTTTCCAAATGACTGATGACGAGAAATTCTTATTTGAAGAAAAGTTAAGTAAGGAAGATACGTATTCCTTTGCGATCGAAAACGCTTGTGACGTGATTGCTTTAGGTTTTAATCCTAAGAATACTGAAATCATTATCGATACGGACAATGCTCAGACATTTTACAACATAGCTCTCCCCATTGCCAAGAAGATTACTTTTTCAACAGTTAAAGCTTCTTTTGGATTTGATAATTCCATCAATATTGGGAGTATCTTTTACACAAGTTTTCAAGCCGTTCCCGCAGTTCTAGAAAGCGTTAGACAGGGAAAGAATGTCCCCTGTTTAATTCCACACGCGATAGATCAAGACCCCCACTTCAGGTTGGCTCGAGATGTCCTTCCACGGTTAGGGTACTATAAACCAGCCAGTATTCAATGTTCATTCCTTCCTGCTCTTGGTGGACCTGAAGGTAAGATGTCTGCTTCTGACCCCACTCAAACAATATATGTGACGGATGACCCCAAGACTGTAGAAAAGAAAATTATGAAATATGCCTTCTCTGGAGGTCGAGTTTCTATCACGGAACATCGAAAGAAAGGTGGCGACCCAGAAGTAGATGTTAGTTTTCAATGGCTAAAAATCCTATTTGAAGCGGACGATGAAAAACTCAAAAAGATAGAGGAAGACTACCGAAACGGAGATTTACTCACTGGTGAATTAAAAGCCATATTGATCGAAAAAATCAATGCCTTCCTTGAACATCATAGGGTAGAACGAGAAAAAGCACGGGATCGATTAGATGAATTTTTAATCAAAGACTGACTGGTTTTTCACATTCTAGCTTAACTTTCAGAATAAGTACTAGGATGACTTAGGATCAGAAATCCTCTTAAGAAACTAACAAGTATATCTTCTTTAGTGCTTTTAGGAGGCTAAATATGTGTTTATTGCATGTGTAAGTGTTTTTGTGAAACCTGAATATCGAGAGGCGTTTATAGAAGTTACTTTGGAGAATGCTAGAAATACACGAAAGGAACCTAAGAACCTACGTTTTGATGTTTTACAGGGCTTAGATGATCCAGATCGTTTCTTCTTGTATGAGGTTTATCGCGACGAAAGTGGCATGGAAGATCATAAAACTACAAGTCATTATAATAAGTGGCGAGAAACAGTTGAAGAAATGATGGCCAAACCCCGTGAAGGAATCAAACACAAAAACCTCTTCCCAGAGACAGAAGAAGCCTTTCTATCGAAATAGGCGAACCCAATGCAATTCGAGTTCCTATCTACTCCCCGAATTTTTTTTGGTGCCAAGCAGTTTCAAAATATTGGATCCCTTGTGAAAGAGTTTGGATCCCGATTATTAGTAGTTGCGAGTGGTAGTGCGCTAAATTCCCCTGAAACAAGAGAAACACTCACAGTTTCGATATTAAAACATAAAATTGAATTTGATACCTATTTAATTAAAGGAGAACCGACCATCGAAATTATAGATTCTGGTGTACGGAAAGCAAAAGAATTTAAAGCAGAGGTGGTTATGGGGGTGGGTGGGGGCAGTACTGTCGATGCCTGTAAGGCAATTGCTGGGTTACTCACAAATGGGGGATCAGCTAAAGACTATATGGAAGTAATTGGAAAAGGATCAGTAATTACACGACCTTCATTACCTATTATTGCTGTTCCGACCACAGCTGGGACTGGCAGCGAAGTAACAAAGAATGCAGTAATCTTAGCAGAGGAAGAGAAATTTAAAGCTAGTATTCGTAGTCCACTTTTAATTCCCAATATTGCGGTCATCAATCCAAGGTTAATGTTAACAGTTCCCCCTCCTGTTACCGCGACCTGTGGAATGGATGCCTTAACACAACTGATTGAAGCTTATACATCTAACAAGTCCCAACCTTTGACTGATGCTTTAGCTTTATTGGGAGTCGAAAAAGCCTCAAAATCTCTTCTTACGTGCTACAGAAATGGTCAATTATTAGAACCAAGAGAGGACATGGCCTTAGCATCCTTATTAAGTGGTATTTGTTTAGCTAATGCTGGTTTAGGAGCAGTTCATGGTTTCGCTTCCCCTTTGGGAGGGTTACAGATTCCTCATGGTGTCATATGCGCGGCTCTATTGTCACCTATAATTGAAACAAATATCAGAGAATTGAAAGCACTGGATCCCAAAAACACAACTCTTGCCAAATATGCCACATTAGGGGAGATTGTGTCTGAAAAATCATTTCCAACGATTGGTGAAGCTCATAAAGCGCTTATCGAATATTTAAAGAATTTGACGCAAGAACTGAACATACCCACATTATCAGAATATAGATTGACTGATTCTGATGTACGAACTATTGTTGATAAAGCAAAAAGATCCTCGAGTATGAGATACAATCCAATTAGCTTGAAAGAAGATGTATTAACAGAGATATTACGAAAGGTGACATGAAACTGCTTTGATGCATGATTGTTGTGTTATTTCATCCTTATTCAGCTATTTACTCCCGAGAATTCGATGAGCATCTTTAAGTTGCTCAATTATTGGAATTTTTTGAGGACACTTCTCTAGACATTCCTCACACTCAGTACAGGCTGTTGCATCTTTCCCTGGGCTCCAACGTACCTTACCAATTTGAGAATACATGCTTTTTGCGTCATCTTTTTGTCCATACACTTGAAATCGGATCAAAAATTCAAAAATCTGCTTGATATTCACTTCATTGAGACAGGGCATGCAATATCCACAACCTGTGCACACTAAATCAGACAATTCTTTAAACTTGGTTGCGATATTCCTAATTCGGTCTTTTTCATCACTTGTTAGCAGATTATACTTCTCATTTGAAACAAGACTCAGATTATCAAGTAGCATTTCTTCCGAACCCATACCTGAAAGGGCAACAGAAACATTTGGATTGCTTAAAACGAATTTAAAAGCAAGATCCACGAAATAATTTCTACCTTCAGTAAGCCATTGCCGCATTGCCTCTGGAGGTGGATCACCAGCTAATCTACCTCCACCAACAGGTCCCATTATTGCCACTCCTAATCCTTTTTCAGCTGCATATGTGATCATTTCTTCATTCACTTGATCTATAATATTATATTGAACCAACATCAATTCAAAATGTCCAGTATCAATGATTTCCTTTAGAACCTCAGCTTTATCATGAAATGAGAATCCTATATGTCTGATTTTTCCTGCTTTTTTTGCAGCCTGGGCTCTTTCGATAAGGTTCAATCCTACCACTTTTTCATGAAATGTTTTCCCATTGATTCCATGAAAGAGATAAAAATCAAGGGAATCCACATCAAGTTTCCCTAGCTGTTCGTTGAGGTATTTATCGTAATGTGCTGGTTCTGTGAAATCAGGAAGCCCTACTGGACACTTAGTTACAAGAGTTACTTTTTCGCGATAGCCATCCTTTAATGCTTGACCAACTACAGTCTCACTTTCTCCACCGTGATATGGATATGCTGTATCAATATAATTAATTCCAGAGTCAATTCCTTTTCTTATTAACTGAATCGCTTCCTCACGATTAATCGCTGGTTCTCCAGGTTCAAGTGTTGGAAGTCTCATGCATCCAAATCCCAATACGGAGACTTTGAGTCCTGTTTTTCCTAAATTTCTGTAGTACATTTTCTTCCTGAATCCTATTAAACTTTAAAGAGTGATTCAAATTATGGATTGAACTTACCATGAAAAATAGTACTAGACTTAATATCCAGAAAACCACTGATAACATTAATGTCTTTCGTATTTCTTTTAATCCTTTTCCAATATATTTTTATGTAGTTTCAAGGACTTCAATTGTTTTAATCAATAATAATTCCACAATTTGGACAATAAATCGAATCGGGAGGTAATCTGGAACCACATCTTCTACAAAAAACTCGAGGATAATCTTTCCTGCCTCTCGTAGAGCTGCCAATCCCAAATACAAAGGGGAGAAAAAGGAAAAGGAACAAGAATGGAAAATCAAAGAATATGAACGAGATTAGGCTTACTAAAGAGATCAAGATAGATGCAATGAAGATTAGTAACCATTTGGTTTCCATTACGATCACAATTTTGAATATATTCTATTAAGAAATTGCTCTTCTATCAGTGTATTAATTGAAGGGGAGTTATAAAAATAGGAACCCTTCTTGACATTTATGTGGAAGTTGAGGACTTAAACATTAAAAATTTAGCGTTCTAATTCCTCTTCAATCTCATCTCCATCCATACGCAATCTCACTAGAATGATTCTTAAATAACTCTCGTTCGAGACTAATGTTATGAAATATAAGGATGTTCTTTCTCCTGGAGAACATTATGTGAATATTCGCGGAGTAAATTTATGGTATTATGTGCAGGGTAGGGGGCCAGTTTTGCTGTTGCAACCAGGTGGTGCTGGTTGGGGTGGAGATGCTACTCTCTATATTGAAACTCTTAAACCACTTGAAGAAATAAGAACTGTGGTCTATCTGGAACCACGAGGGATTGGTCGTTCGCAACGTTTGAGTGATCCTGATGCTTACCGGATGGAAGAATATGTTGAGGATATCGAATCCTTTAGGAAATATTTAGAGATTCCACAGATTGCCATCGCTGCTCATAGTCATGGAGGGTTTGTTGCGCTGAAATATGCCCTCCAGTACTCAAAGAAGGTTGAACGTCTTGTTTTAATAGACACCACGCCTCATATATCTCTTGGTGATTACGACA
>CAZALJ010000146.1:0-5509 GCA_964485715.1 uncultured archaeon | reverse complement strand
TCAAAGATTACGGTGATAATGTCAACAAATTATTCGAGACCATTGTAGGAGAGATACAAGAAACTAATGATTTTTTCAAGGCTGTTCCTAGAAATTTCTTAATTCATACTTTATCAATAGTTTTTAATACATTAGAAGCGTTTGTACATCGTCATTTATTTATCACTCAAATATTTCCAACTGATGAAGAGCTGGTACAATTCTTGAAAAAAGTGGTTCTACTGATTCTAACAAGCAATTAAGAGAGAAATTATATCTCTGGAGAGATATTATGAAACTACCAAAATTTACGTATCATCCAAATCCTTTAGCGACTCAAAGCATCAAGAAATCCGATTCTACTTGTATTTGTTGTGGTAAAACCCGTGGATACATTTACTCAGGTCCAGTATATTCTGAAAAAGATTTGAAGGACAGATTATGTCCTTGGTGCATTGCAGATGGATCTGCGCATAAAAAATATAATGCTGAATTTATTGATCCAATCGCTGTTGGAAACTATGGGTTGTGGAATAAGGTACCTACGAAAGTAGTCGAAGAAATAGCTTTTCGCACCCCTGGGTTTACTAGCTGGCAGGAGGGACGTTGGTGGACTCACTGTGGTGATGGAGCGGAATTTTTAGGTTTTGCTGGAAAAGAGGAATCAATATCGTTAGGATCAGAATTTTTACAAGCATTAAGATCAGATATTGATATGAAAGAAGATAAAGAATGGCAAGATTACCTTAACACATTAAATAAAGATAAGGGGCCCACCGCGTATATTTTTAGGTGTAAACAGTGTGGTAAATATGGTGGATATTCCGATTTTCATTAAAAATAAAAGTTTTTGATGATGATCTAGAACAGTAGAAAAAAAACTAAAAAAAGCGTCTAAATTGATTAGAATAATGATAACTAAGCTAAAAAACAAGGCTAGAGACCTTAAAAAGGAAACTTATACTCTTTATCTTGTGTATAAAGACTCACGAGTCTCTTGGTGGAAACGTTTATTTCTAGGCATCGTTATTGGTTATGTTTTTTGTCCGATTGATCTTGTACCAGATTTTATTCCTATTTTAGGTTATTTAGATGATTTAATCTTAGTTCCCCTTGGAATTTCTATTGCATTAAAGTTGATTCCAAAAGAAATATTTGAAGAAAGCCGAAAAAAGGCAATGGAAGAAAAAAATAGAAAAGTTCCAATTGGAAAGAAAACTGCGCTTGTTATCGTATGTATTTGGATTGTTGGATTGGGAATTATACTCATTTGGATTTTAGATCTATTGAAGATTGTTTTAGCTTACTTTAGCACAATTTAATATGAATGTTATTGTATTGGAATAAAATTATGTTTAATATTATAGATGAGAATCAACCAACGTTCAATGACATGATCAAGTGCTTAAAAAAAGGAAAATATTGTTAGATATTAAATCAGAATGGTTACAAGAAAAAAGATTACTATAACAATTATTAGTGCTATACCCTTTTCAAGCTCAAGAAAATTTATTTTCCTCGGATTTTCTGCTTTATTCCTAAATTCTATCATCCTCAAAGGAATGTATTGGTCGTGATTTGGTATTTGTCTTTGCCTTTTTGGAAAGTCTTTGTTAAACGAAAGCATCAGATCTTGTAATTCCAATTGTGTCTGTTCCTCTAATCTTTTTCGAAAATCTTCTCGATTTACCTCTTTCTGCCGTTTAATATTTCGATGATTTATTTTTCTAACGTTTTGTCCTTTAATTCGACTGAATACTCTTTTATTTATTCTAATTTTCTTCTTTTTAAAAGTAGGTAAGTTATCTAAACTTTTAATTCTTGATTCAAGAAAATATTTCCACGATATACGTGAACCACACGTTTGACATTGACTTGAGACCCCATAAGTGTGTGAATCCAAGATATTTGTACAATGTGGGCACTCTAATATAAAAGAGTCCTCTTTGATAGGGAATTCTCGAATATTAATTCTTCGTCTATTTTGATGTGAATTAACACTAAAATACGATGTGTTACGATTAATTGATAAATAAATGTCTTTTGTATCAACATAGAAAGGTGGATAATGATTTTTAATAATATTTTTACATATTGGACACTTTTTTCTTATTTTTAACCAGAGGGACAAGTGTTTACTATGATAAATCGTATGACAATCAGGACATATAATTGTATCTTCATTCCTAGTAATTTCTCGCCTGCAAATGCAGCATTCACCTATTATTCCCAGTTTCTGTTGTTGGACTACTATATATAAAAATGCTAAAAAAACGGGAACTGATAAAATAACTGGATGAACTATTAACATCATCTCTAAATTAACTAAGATATATCTATTCTTATTAAGTGAACTATAATGGAATGTTACATAAATTCTACATTAATGATTAAAATTTAAGATCTGCTAAAAATATTTTTAACAAAAAATATGGATAAACCAGCATTTCCAATTATTTTATTGTTTAGTAGTTAAGAAAATTAAGGAGTGAATGAGGACTGTTCCTGAAGAATTGTTCCTAAAACGTGAAGTTCGCGTTGGAAAGGAGGATCACTCCCTTTTGATGATGGAACTTACGATATCGTCTATTTCGCATATTCGCTCCAATAATGATCCAAAAACCTATCTATCGGCATTATTTCCCAAATAGAAATAATAAAAGATAACATCACTCTTCGGTTCGAATGATTCGACCACTTTCACCTGTTCAGCTGGAGTATCCATGCTGTCCGTATATACCGCAATAGTTTTGTCTGTCCCATAATCAGTAGCTAAACATTCTCGCGCTACCTCGATAAGTAAGGGTTTGAATACTTCTGGGTCATTATTACGAAAAGCTGCAAACCGTAAAATAATGTTTTCTTTGTCTTGCCCTGGAGATTTAAATATAAGAGGAGCTGAAGCTCCCACTAACACATCATCCTCAAAAACCAAAACTAAATGTCCATCAACAATAACTTTGCCATTCAAATAATTAATAATGTCTTCTTCAGTTTTAAACGCAGAATTGTACCTCTTATCTGATTTAATTAAGTCAACAAGTAGCTCTAGGTCCTTTTCTGTTCCATTTCGAGAGGTATATCTACTTTGATTATATTCTGATTTACTAATTTGCTGAAGGTCAAGGTATTGTACAAGCCAGCGGTTTTTTTCTATAAACCCCCTTTTCTTAATGAAATCAACGTTTTCTTTAGGTTTCACATTAATATTTACCCGAATCTTATAATTTTCATATTTCTTTTTGGTATATTCCAACATTTCATCGAATAGTTTGTCTTGTACTCCTACTGGACATCCCTCTAATGCCCAGGGAAACCCTAAATGTATTTCTTTGCTCTGATGACGGACTCGAGCTTGAATATAACTTAGCATTTTATCGTCATCTGTGAAAGCGTATCTTACTGTTTGGGGGTCGATATTTTCTTCTTCTAAACGTTGTTTTATTTGTTCTGCAGTCGCGGGTTGGGGTCCACTAGGATTGTTTTCATTGAAAATTTTGGCTTGTAATTCTTCTAATCCTTGATTTGGTTCATAAAAACGGTATTTTAGATTTGACAATTCTGTGCGATTCATATTGAAATCACAAAGCGACAGTGTTAGATATGGCTTTTATATAATTTCATTAAGGCAAATAAGCACTAGATTAGGAATCCAAGGTCTAGGAAGACATTATCCCGATTTAATGGTGTTTAACAGGAGTTTTTGGATGATGTCCAGTATTTTGTGTTATTATTTAACTGTTAAAAAAAGAAAAAGAGAAAGAGAGTTCAGTGGGGAATCCAATTGCGTGGACTAAGTTGTGACGCGGTGTGAACTTATTTCTTTATTTCCTGATAACGTTCTACGACTTTTGCAACCTCAAAAATGGGGATAAAATTGAATTCCATCTCTGGCATGTAATATAATGACAGGTTAGTTAAATGTTCTGGATTATCTGTTTCATACAATTGAAAACCCCTGAACTCTCCACCCAACCCAAAACCTTCAGAAATTGTCTCAGGGAAATCGGGCCATGAGTCTTGATCTACGTATTTTTTCAAGACTTTATCGAAGTCCTTTGGATCGAACTCCCAAAATCCAATATATTTCACTTTTTCATCTCTCCTTTACTGGTCTGTGTTTCAATGACTCCGCAATTTAATTAGTTGAGGAGCCATAAGATGCAAAGTGGCATTGCTATTTATATTGTTTTGTATGATAAATCAAGATAATCATCAAATTCAAACCAAAAAGAAAATAAAATAGAATTCATTGATTCAGAATTTCATTTTTTGTCAATGGGGACTTGAAAGAAATATCAGAATTTCATTAGGCGGATATTTTGTTCAGATTTCCTTTTAAATTTCCGTGAAAGGAAAATATCCCAAGGTGACTCTTTATAATGACATTAGATAAGATGAGTTCTACACCGAAAAAAATCAGTTTCAATGTACCTACATACTTGGAATTCTTGCCTCCATTAAAATTATCGAATCTACCCCCAACAGAACAAAAAATATATCTTCAGTTATCGTTAGAATTCCAAATTGTGCTGGACCACGCCCCTAGCTTTCAAATGGGTGCCTATAAATGGAACCAGATGCTTCCTCAACGTCTAGAGATGTATGGTATAACATCCGAAGAATGGGAAAGGATCTCTGCCATCGGCGATAATAGTGATGAGATTCAAGATCAGTTGAGCCAATTAATCGAAAAACTCGAAAACCCTACATGATATTTGTTTAGCAACGGTACCTGTAGGATTTTTTGGATCATTCATAGACAGATCCAATAATAAAGTACATATTCTGGAGAGTTGATAATACGGATATCTGAGGGGATATGAATATGATTCCCTTGAAAAGACTCATATTTTTCTGATCCGCTTTCGTACACAAAGCCACAAGTACCATAAGCCTGCCATTCATCAATCTGTTCAACATAATAGGTTTGTACAACTTCCGTAGTTCCGATAGATTCATACCAAGTTAAATCATAAGTGATCTTTCCCTGATCAGCTAATGATATAATCGTGTCAACCGCTGTGATAACACCATCTTGGAACATATCATTTCGTAAGTTGTGCGCTGTAACGGTAACATTAGAAAATTCGAGCGTATCTTCATTTGGAGGGCCTCTTATTGTTATTCTTGGGGCTATTATCTGACCTCCGTTTGCGTTTGTGCGATCAACTTCTTTTTTCCAACCCTCATGAATTGCAGCAATCACAGTAGCTTCAGTAATCTCTAATTCAATAGTCATTTTGTCTTTGTAAGGATAATGATCCATTCGGAATACATTTTTTTCACGCCATCCTCCACTATAATGAGCCTTGTACCACCAATTTGAAATATCATTTATTGAACTAATGACAAATGTATTCATACTCTGATTAAAATAGTAATCCATCTCAATCTGGTCTGTACTGTCCAAGAATACCAAAATATCGAATAGACTAAAGTAACCTTCTCTGAAAATATCTGGTCGTGTTGTAATAATCTCACTTGGATTAAAAGAAAATGTTCCGATAGAAGCTATAGAAATACTTCC
>CAZALJ010000145.1:4156-5515 GCA_964485715.1 uncultured archaeon | reverse complement strand
GCTCCTCTTTCTCATGCTGACGCTGCCCAATCTTTTCTTTTAAACTCGAAATTTCTGATTCCAAACTTTGAATTTTCTCTTCAGCATTCTTGATACTGTTCAATAATGAATCCTTTTCTTCTTCAAGTTTTTTTATCTCCATTTCTTGTGAGTTTAACTCGTCATTTATACTTGACAATTTTTCGTTCAAAGATTGTTTTTTCTCCTCAGACGACACTTTAGAAAATTCTAAATCTGAGATATTATCATTGATCGTATCTAGGCGGGTTTTTAATTCTTGAGTACGTGTTTCAAACTCAGATTCCTTTTTCTTCAATGTTTCCTTAAGTTGTTTCAAATCACTCTGAAGTTCATCAACAGGTTTTCCTTTAACTTCTGGAGAATCCACCACCAATTGTTCTACGCCAGGGGGAGAACAAACTGGACAAGGAGGACGAATAAAATAAGATCCACAACGAGAACATTTTGGCATCTTCATATCACTCCAAGTTCTTTTCTTAGCAAAGAAATTTCAGCTTCTTTTCTTGAACTGTCCTCTTCTAAATTCGACAATTTTGATTTAAGGGGTTCTATCTCTTGTTCCATCTTTTCTTTTTCCTGTAAAAGTCTTTGTCTTTTTTCCTGTTGATTTTCCAGCGACGATTCTAGCTCAGAAACTTGGGAATTTAATCTATCTAATTCTGTCTTTATATTGCGTTCTTTTTCTTCTTGGTTCGTCACATCCTCTGTTAACCCTTGGATTTCAAGTTCTTTTTCTTCTTCGATATTTTTAATTTGAGCTTCAATGTTTTCTATAGATTCAACCAGTTCTAAAGGGTCGATTATTCGGACAGATTTAGTTTCTTCTACTTCAATTGTCGTCACGGGTGACGAAGGTGAATCATCTGGAGTGCAAAAAGGACAAGATCCCTCACTAAAATAAGCACCACATTTTTGGCAAGTTGGCATGCTGATTCCTCATCTAATTTGAAATTATTGATTCTTAACCTCTTTTTTTTTAACACTTTGTTGTTTTATCTATCTCATAAAAAAAGTTTTTTCATTATATTAGAAAACCAATATTAAATTCAAAAATAAATCAATGATTCTTATGCTTTCATTTCGATTAGTGCACACGACGTTATTTCTCCCAATCAAACAGGAGGAAACCTTACAGATTCTCTGTTTCTCCCGTGGAAAGTTAACTCAAAGAAAACCGACACTTCGGGGCAAAATCGAGTATTACTTCAAGCAGGAAGTAATGTGGCGGCCCAGACGGATATTTTGGGAAGAGGAGGGAAAGTGGAAACCATTTTCTCCTAAAAATTCAATTCAGGAGATTTTACTTAAATCAAAACACATTTTATTAAGTAAAGAGCT
>CAZALJ010000145.1:0-4056 GCA_964485715.1 uncultured archaeon | reverse complement strand
ATTCAATTCAGGAGATTTTACTTAAATCAAAACACATTTTATTAAGTAAAGAGCTCTCATATAAAGAAAAAGAAGGAATTAAACGCTTTTGCAAAGATTTTAATATAACTATCTCTCCTAAAGAAAGAGAATTCTGCCCATTTTGCTTGATACATGATAGAATAACCCTCCTATCTTCAAATAACAATTATTATGTGTACAGCAGGGAGGTTTGTAAAGCTTGTGCTATTCAGGAACTTGAAAAAGATCTTAAGGATAAAAAAATTAATCTTCTCATAAATCCAGGATTTAAAAAGTATGCATTGTCTCTCTTGGGTAGATTACATGATATTCAAAGAGTTTCAACTGTATTTACTGGTGATCGAGCTTCTATTGGAGATCTTACTCTCGTACATAAAATCGAAAGATTACCTAAGGTGGAATTAAAGCCTTATATTAGAAAGATCACAGATTTTAACACCCCGAAATTCCTTTTGAAATCATTTAAATCCCGTGGGATAATAACATTTCTTCCTATTCAAGTTCAAGCGCTTCAGGAAGGATTGTTAAAGAATAAAAATCAATTAATTGTGGCTAATACGAGTGCAGGAAAAACACTTATTGGTGAAATAGCAGGGATAACTCATGTATTAAACAAAAGGAAATTTATCTTTATAGTTCCTCTAGTAGCTCTAGCAAACACTAAATTTGAAGATTTTAAGAAGTTTTATGGAAATAAATTTAAAATTGGATTACGAACTGGACGATCAAGAATTTTTAATTCAATCGCAGAGAAAAAGGCTTTTTATCGGGATAGATATTCCATCAAAGATTCTGACATAATTGTAGCGACATATGAGGGATTAGATCTCTTAATCAGGGCGGGTCAAATTGATTTTGATACAATTGGTTGTATTGTTGTTGATGAAGTTCAAACTTTAGCTGATCCAGATCGAGGATCAACTCTTGATTGTCTCTTAGCTAAAATAAGGGTTTATTCGGGAAAAGTACAAGTAATAGCACTTTCAGCAACCATAGGAAACCCGATTCAATTTGCTAAGGATCTTTCCTTGACTTTAATAACATTTAATCAAAGACCTATTCCTTTAGAACAACATATACTCCTCTCACGAAGTGAACATGAAAAAATGCACCAAATTCTTAAATTAACACAACAAGAATCCCAGATAACTTCAAATAGCGGTTTCCGAGGACAGTCAATTGTTTTTACCAACTCAAGAAGGAAAACAGCCGAAATTACAGACTATTTGCGCCATGCTGGAGTTCGAAATGCTCATGCATACCATTCTGGGCTTTCTTACAGCTTAAGAAAACGAATTGAAACTGAATTTTCTAGTGGAAAATGCTCAATTGTAGTAAGTACATATGCATTAGGCGCTGGTGTTGATTTCCCTGCGTCACAGGTTATTTTTGAGTCTTTAATGATGGGTAACGATGTTTTAGAACCAAATAGTTTCACTCAAATGGCAGGGAGAGCTGGTAGATTAGGAAAACATGATTGTGGACGAGTTGTTTTCCTATGTTTGGGAGAGTCGATTACCTCTTTGGATTCTAGATCAGAAATAGAGATCGCTTTTGAACTAATTAATGCTGATTTGTTACCAATAGAGCCAAATCATGATGAAAACTCATGTGGAGAACAAATTCTTTCTATTTGTTCTACAAAGAAGCATATGCCCCCAATAAAAGCGAATGAAATTTATCAAAGGATGATAGGAACAGCGAATTTCAATTTTAAGCTAATAGCAAACAAGCTAATTGAGAGTTCACTATTAAAAATTGTTACAAAAAATAATCAACGTGTACTGGAACTTACTCCACTTGGTCGAGCAGCAACGATGTCATTTTTTTCCCCAGAAAAAATTTTGTCTATTTCCTCTCTTCTTCTTCACCAGAGAAGGCACTTTCTATCCATAGCACTCGAAATGAATCCTCCTCAAAACATTTATCTGTCAAAGAAACTTCATAGATACCTCGAAAAAACATATCACATGCGATTTTCCACTAGATTGATCAACAGTCCTGTTCTAGATGTAATGAGTGCTTCTTTAAAAGGTAAAGAAGCCACTGAACTTAATAAATGGTGTTTAAATGTTTTCTCAAAATGGACTCAACAATTTTTTGGCTGTAATTGTCCAGAAAATCCTTATTGTGAGCACGGGCAAGAGAATATTGGAAGATACATTGTAGATGAACGCTTACGCAAAAAAAGTGTTAATCAGATATCTGCAAGCTTAATTCAATTTGAACTCCTTATCTACCCTGGAGATGTCTTATCATTCCTTAATGGATTAATCCATGAACTTGAAGGTATTCAACGAATTGCACAGGCCTTGAAAAAACCAAAATTAGAAAAAATGATCACTCTATTAATTGATAAGATAGAAATTCCCCCTTCAGTTAAATAACTAAAAGTTGTTTTTAAGTTGATTTTTCTACTTCGCTCTCTATTGAAGTTTTTCGCTGATGTCTAATAAAGAAACCTAGTCCAGCAAAGGCTATGAAAGGTCCGCTAATATAAAAGATTACTTGTTCTACAGTACTCATTGTTCCACCAGAACCAAAGATTAATAATCCTATAATGATCAGGGCTGCTCCAATTATACGATCATCCATGTTTATGGCCTCTTTTATCCAAAACTCGATTAAATAAATTTGTAAAAGTTATATCAAACAAGATTTTTAGTCTTTTTCGTCACTTCTTCTATTTCATCAATAACAAGGTTTCTAATATATTTTTCATAGTAATGCATTCGTTGAGATGTTATAGCTTCTGCTCGAATGGATATTACTGGTTCAGTACCGCTTTTACGAACTAAAACCCAGCCATCTTCAAATTCTGCTCTGATTCCGTCGATGGTAATAGATTTCAGAGCTTCCTCTTTCAATAAATCTTTGAGATTTGAAACTACTTCTGATTTAATTTCCTCGGGACAAGGTATTCGAAGCTCTTCTGTTGTTTGATATTGAGGAAGGTTTCGAACTGCATTAGATAGAGTTTGTTCCTGACTTGAGACTATTTCCAGCATCCTTAAGGCAGAATATATCGCATCATCAAATCCATAGTAATCTACTCCGAAATAATAATGACCACTTAATTCACCTGCAAAAACAGCTCCACTCTTTAGAAGAGTTTCATGAATCCAGGAATGACCTACTCGTGTGAATTTCACTCGTGCTCCTAATTCTAAAAGATATTCAAAAGTGGCTCTAGAGGTTTTAACATCAACCATAATCTCACCCTTCGGGTATTTTTGAAGTAGGTATTTACCAAAAAGCATTATTACTTGATCAGGACTGATAATTACCCCTTGGTCGTCCACAAAACCCACTCTATCACCATCAGCATCAAAACCAATTCCAATATCAAGTTTATCCCGAGTTACGGCTTCTTGTACATAGTTTAGACACGAAGATTTCGCAGGGTCAGGAATCATTATTGGAAAATGACCATCTGGCTCAGCGTGAAACGCCTGTACCGTCATTTTCTTAGACTTCAATAATTCAATTATAGGAAAACAAGTTCCATTTCCTATTTCCACAGCTAAATTCAAAGATGATATTGGCTTAAAATGATCTTTCTGATATTGCCAGTATTGTGATGCATTAATATCCTGCAAAATTGCTGGTTGACCATATTCTGTGTTCTTTACAGTAATAATCATATTTTGTTCTATTATTTTCTTTATTCGAGAAAAAAAATTGTCGATGTGAAAAGAGACTCCCTTTCCATTACAAACTTTAATTCCGTTATAATCAATTGGATTATGACTAGCTGTTATCATGACTCCACCATCTATCTCAGGATTTTTGACTGCCAAAAAGTAAATGGCGGGAGTTGTACAGACCCCCACGTCTAGAACATTGCATCCTGTTTCCATTAGACCAGCAGATAAGGCTGATTTAATAACTGGAGTCGAAATGCGGACATCACCCCCAATAACAATCGTTTTTTCCCGACCAAAAAAAGTTCCAAAAGCCCGGCCTATATTTAAAACTGTTTCCGAGGAAAAGTGTTCAGGAAACTTGCCACGGATATCATAAGTTCGAAATAAA
>CAZALJ010000144.1:3235-5524 GCA_964485715.1 uncultured archaeon | reverse complement strand
CGTTAGGATGCGTTCATTTTCGATGCAGCTATTCAACCATTGATCTCAAGACAGTGTGATGTTTCAGCTGAAGTAGGATTAGTGAACTACCCCCAGCTAAAGCAGGGGGCTTCCTACGAGTTCGCTGAACCCCTCATCAATAAAATAACGGGGAACTTTCGTTTTACCATTGACTGTGTATCGTAGGTTATCAATCCGATTTATAAAATACTGATAGCCCGTCCATAGGGCATTATGTGAGAGGAATCGCTTCATAATGTTGATCGCAGAGTTGTGGTCGCGGTCACGGACGATTCCACACACCTCACATTGATAGGTGCGTTCAGAAAGAGGCATCCACTCTTTTATATGACCACAGACTGAACAGGTTTTAGTAGTATCTCGCTCATCAATTACTGTTACTCTTTTACCTAACTTTTTTGCTTTATAGGTCAGTAATTCGATAAAACGACCCAGATGGCCAGTGTTGTGGACACCACGGTTAACACTCTTCTGATACTTCTTCCTCTTCCCTTGAATTTTCCCATTCTTCTTACCAGTCATTTGTTTAGGCGAGAGATCACCCACGATAATGGTACTGGCTTTGGTATTTTGTAAGAGGTTGAGGCTTTGTTTATGTTGCCAGTCCCGTGTCTGGTTCCGACATTTCCGTTTGATGGTTGCTAACCTCTGATTGAACAATCGGTTTCTACGACTCCCTTGTTTGCAATGATCTCTTCTCTGTTGCAAAGAACGAATCTTCGGTTCCCAATATTTGTCAGGACGCTTGACCGTGGATTCGAGAAACTTCCCATGTAGATTAATTGCCGTATGTTTGGTCGTACCAAGATCAAACGCTTGGTACAACCCATTGTCAATGAAAGGGGGATCCTCGTGTTCAAACACAACTGCTAAGTAGAACTGCTTGTCATGGTGATCTTGAAAGATCTCAATCTGTTTAATAACGTAAGAAGAAAAGTCAAATGGGACAGGAAAGATCAATTCCGTCTTGCTCGGATGTTTGTGAGAGAAGCGAATAGTCTGCTTTGTTATTGAGAAACCTGATTGGTTGTAGCATAATGTGAAGAAATAATCCTTGCCTCGGAAGGTTGGTGGGCGAACAGTATTATCTCCGCTCTTTAGTAACCCCAAAAATGATTTGTACGCAGCGTCAAGCTTTTTAAGCGTCATTTGGAGGACTTTAGAGTAGACCTGGTTGTACCTTGGGAACAGCTTCTTTAATGGTGGTAAGGCGTTCTGCTGCTCTCTATAAGTAACACAATAGTTGTAAGTATCATAAAGATACTTTCTTTCTGCTAGTGCATGGTTGTACAGTAGACGACACGTTTTTGATAATTCCCATAGTACCTCCTCCTGTTGTTGTGTGGGAATGACTGTGAACTTCCATGTGAGAGTGACCATGCAACCAACCTGAGAAATTGTATGTTCATTACTTTATATAAGCCTTCTTAACCACTTCTTCCAACTTAAACAGCAATCCTTTCTCCTTTTATCCTCATTAATCCGATTATTCTTTATCTCCCCTCTTTTCTGTTTTTGAGATAGTTTTTTCCCTACTATTCATCCCCCACCTGAAGGAAGGGGACTTCTGGTGAAGTTAAAAGTTATTGAATTCCTCTGTTAGGGATTGTCTGATAATCGGAGGAATTATGGTTTTAATGATTAGAATGTTTTTAATAAACAATATTAAAATTGAATTCAAGACTATTCCTGACTGTTTCTAAAAAAGCATTCGTAAATAGAGAATTAATGAGGCAGAGTGGAAGATTATTCGGATAATTAATCTAAATTTCGACAAATGTAAGCCTGATCTCTGCGGATATGCTTGTCTCAAATACTGTCCTCTTGTTAATAAGGGGCAAAAAAATGTCATTACAATTCGGAGGGAAACTGGAAAACCTATTATCAATAATAGGACATGCTTAATGGCTAAAAAGGGAACTTGTGGTATTTGTATCAATAAATGTTTTCCAGGAGCGATTAGTGTTGTTAACTTACCAAGTACTGAATCTGCAGGACTTCTAGTTCATTGTTATGATGAAAATGGCTTCCGCTTTTTTGGTGTGCCCCAAATAAGTCATGGAAAAGTCATTGGCCTGCTAGGTGTAAATGGTATTGGTAAATCTACTTTATTGGAAATCTTAGCAGGTAGAAACCTACCAAATGGGGGTAATTTTCGTAAGCCAGAAAAAGGGTTTCGCAGTTTTCTATCTCATTTAACTGTTGCGAGTTTCCGAGAATTCTTGGATTCGTTGCATTCAAAGCAGCTATCAGTGGGATATAAACCCC
>CAZALJ010000144.1:0-3225 GCA_964485715.1 uncultured archaeon | reverse complement strand
AGAGCTCTTAGAGAGATCAGATTCAGTTAAGGGGATAATGACTTCTTATTACCAAGAAGGGTTATTTTCTGAACAGGAAATAATTAACTTACTGGGATTAGGATCCATTTTGGATCGTGTTCCAGCAGAATTATCAGGAGGTGAATTACAGCGATTAGCCATAGGTATTGTTCTATTACAGAATGTTGACATTTATTTGATCGATGAACCCTGTACATTTCTAGATTTTCGCCAACGAATAAAGATGGCAGAAATCTTTCATAAATTAGCTAAAGCAGGGAAAATAGTTTTTATAGCTGAACATGATATTGCGATTCATGATTTTCAAAGTGATATAATCTATCTTTTCTATGGAGAACCACACAGATTCGGTGTGATGTCTCGATTGGCATATTCAGTTAAAAAAGGAATTAATAATTTCTTACTTGGAAAGCTAAAAGAAGAGAATATTAGAATTCGTAATAAAGAAATTATTTTCACACGAACGGTTAAAGAACGACAATGGGAAGGAGTTCCTGGTATTGATTATCCTGCCTTTCAAAAACAGTTGGGATCATTTACTTTAAACGCTAATAAAGGGATCATCAATTTTGGTGCAATTCTTTGTGTTCTAGGGGAGAACGGCTTAGGAAAAACTACTTTTGCTCAATATTTGTATAATACCTTAAAAACAGCTAAACTCTCCTATAAACCCCAATTCTTGCATCGAAAATTCAGGGGAACTGTTCGTGAATTTTTGACACGTTATTCTAATACTTTTATTGAGTCTAATGAATATAAACTTTATATCCTCAAACCTTTTTCGATTACACACCTTCTAGACAAGTATATCAGTACTTTGAGTGGTGGAGAGTTACAACGATGCTTTTTAGCAGGCTGTCTAGGAAAGAAGGCCGATCTGTACATTATTGATGAAGGAAGTGCTTTTTTAGATGTCGAGGAACGCTTAAATGCTACGCGTGTTATTCGCCACATAGTATCTAAGAATAGAGCAGCATGTATTGCCATAGAACATGATATACAAATTGCAGAAGCTCTGGCTGATAGAATTATGTTGTTTGAAGGAGAGTCTGGATATAATGGAAAAACAATTGGTCCGTTCACGAAGAGAGAGGGTCTCAATCGTTTTTTAAAAAGAATAAATATAACTTTCAGACGGGATCCTGAAACAGGCCGTGCACGCTTGAACAAACGGGGGAGTAGGTTAGATCGTGAGCAACGGAAAATCGAGGCTTATTATTATGAATTGTGACCTCGATAGTACTCACATAATGAATGCGTTCTAACTAAAAAAAGGAAAAATCCAGTTGAAAATGTCTACAGGAATCGGTAAACATAATAAAGCCAGGAGAATGGATAAAACAGCGATAATTTTACGGCTCGAGGTAACTGATGATAAGTCATCTAGTGGGCCCGCATGCCCAGTCTGTGAATACAATATAAGGATCAGAATCGCAAATAGCCAAAACCCTAGAATTGTCATCAATGCAGCACTAATATAAGTCAATACTCGATGGTTTTTTTCTGAAAACAAACTTCTCGCAACGTGTCCCCCATCAAGTTGGCCGATAGGGATAAGGTTCAACCCCGTTAATAGTAGACCGATGTATCCAGCAAATGCTAATGGATGGAGAAAGATCTCTGCATTCCCTCCTGTATTCGGTACTATTAAGAAAGCAAGAGCTTCAAATAGGAGAATTCGGAATCTCGTTTCACTAACTAGCCTAAAATTATCGAAAAGAAGGGGATTTTCTAGATTTTCGGGAATTACTGAGATGTCAACGACAAACGAGATCATTAATCCTACAATGGTGAAAAAAATAGCGGTAATAAACCCAAAGATCGGTCCTGCAAGCCCTACATCAAAAAGATCATTTCTTGATCTTATCGGTGTTTTTTGTGAAATAAATGCCCCAAATGTTCCAAAACCAAAAGGAAAGGGGAGAAAATAGGGCCAACTTGCCTTGATGCCATGGATCCTTGATGCAAACATATGGCCGAGTTCATGAATTCCGACAATGCCAATTAACCCAATAGTATATAAAATACTTGTTAGAATCGGGTTGAGATTGGGCTGAACACGTACTAAAAAGTCCCAACTCATGAAACCAACAAAAAGCACAGATAAAACAGTAAGTCCGAAGAGAATAAGTGGAGTAGTTAGGTTTTGTTCTGTTTCCCGCATTTTTTTACTGAGAGGTAAAATGTATAACATTCCTCGGGATTCTTGAGTTGGATGATGACGGAGGAGGGGCATGAAACCTAGTTTTCTAAGTTGTTTGTTGACTATCTGCATATTTGAAGTTAAATCAGTCCGTCGAAGGATTTCATAAGCAGGAATGACCTCTATTTGCAAGGTTCTGTTAACATTTTTATCAGTTTGGGGTAATGGCTTGTAAGAAACAGCTGTAACAGTGAAGTATCTATTAATTACCTCATCAATTTGTGAATAAGCCCAAAATCCAGTATTATTAAACATGTGATTATCATGTACCTCTTAATTAAGGAAGTTTGAAAAACCCTTTGATACGAACATCTTTATGCTACAGAATAATTTGATTAATAACAATTAATTCTTATTAATTCGCAAGTTTGATCAAAAATAAGTAAAATTAACTGTAATTAATCGAAGAAGACTATTAAGACCTGTATAAGACCAATGATTAACTTACAGTCATTCATTGGATGAATATTCGGAACTCACTTTTAGGAAATGATTTTGCTGGAGCAATGACATCTAGTAGTTTGAGATCATTTTTTAACTCTAATAACTTGTTGGTTTGGATTTTCCAACGTTTATTTATTTTTAAAAGCTCAAGTGTAGAAAGTGCTATTTTGGTAGGAATTAATAGTAATTTTCCTACCCGATTAAGGGCCATAATAAACTCTTGGTAGCTATTCCATCCAGGTAACCGCAGATCGACTAAGGTTGCAATGTACCTCAGATGAGGAAGTTGAATCACAGGTTGAATGATTTGGTATAAGATATTTTGTGCATTACTAAGTATTTCAAACTCACACTGGACTCCAAGGCATTTAATACGTACTATTGGGATTTCACGCCAAAAAATCTGACTGGGATGACTCGGATGATGACATATCTCAGTTAGAAAGTCAATACTAATTCGTTTCACCTGTCCCATCCCTAAAATTGCTTCTACTTGCGCATCGCGGTCAAATGAGAAGTGAAACAGTTCATTTCTGTTAAAAATCATATGAATAAGT